>JAUCEP010000002.1:2975000-3275000 GCA_030348875.1 Ureibacillus composti | reverse complement strand
TCGAAATTACCTTGAGTGGCTTGTAACACTTCCATGGACAGAAAGTACAACAGATCGTCTAGACATTGCACATGCAGAAGAAATCTTAAATCGTGATCATGATGGTCTAGAAAAGGTAAAAGAAAGAATTTTAGAGTATTTATCTGTTCGACAGTTAATGCAAACTATAAAAGGGCCAATTCTTTGTTTAGTAGGACCTCCAGGAGTAGGGAAAACTTCCTTAGCTCGTTCAGTTGCGGAAAGTCTAGACCGTAATTTTGTCCGTATTTCTTTAGGTGGAGTACGTGACGAATCAGAAATTCGTGGACACCGCCGTACCTATGTTGGAGCAATGCCGGGTCGAATCATTCAAGGAATGAAAAAAGCGGGTACTATTAATCCTGTTTTCTTATTAGATGAAATTGATAAAATGTCAAATGACTTCCGTGGAGACCCTTCTGCTGCAATGCTTGAAGTTCTTGATCCAGAACAAAATAATACGTTTAGTGATCATTACCTTGAGGAACCTTATGATTTATCGAAAGTATTATTCATTGCAACTGCAAATGATTTAAGTACAATTCCTGGTCCGTTATTAGACCGTATGGAAGTCATTTCAATTGCTGGATATACAGAAATTGAAAAGATTGCAATTACTCAAAATCATTTAATACCTAAACAGTTAAAAGAAAATGGTTTGAAAAAATCCCAACTTGTCATCAAAGATGAGGCGATCGTTGATTTAATACGTTATTATACACGTGAAGCAGGTGTACGTAATTTACAACGACAAATTGCTGCACTTTGCCGTAAAGCCGCTAAAATCATTGTTTCCGGTGATAAAAAGCGTGTTACTGTGAATTCTAAAGTATTAATTGAAATGTTAGGTAAACACAAGTTCCGTTACGGTCAGGCAGAAACTGAAAACCAAATTGGAGTTGCAACTGGTTTAGCCTATACAACTGTTGGTGGTGATACACTTCAAATTGAAGTATCTATAACAGCAGGTAAAGGTAAATTGCAATTGACAGGTAAACTTGGTGACGTAATGAAAGAATCAGCACAAACTGCATTATCTTATGTGCGCTCACTTTCAGATAAGCTTGAAATTGATGCAGATTTCTTTGACAAACACGATATTCATATTCACGTACCTGAAGGAGCTGTACCTAAGGATGGACCTTCAGCAGGGATTACAATGACAACTGCCCTTGTATCTGCTATCTCTAATAAGCCTATTAAGCGTGAAATAGGAATGACTGGTGAAATTACACTACGAGGTCGTGTACTGCCTATAGGTGGGTTAAAAGAAAAGTCATTAGGTGCGCATCGTGCCGGCTTAACGACTATTATCATCCCGAAAGATAATGAGCGAGATATTGATGATATTCCTGAAACAATTCGAGAACAACTAACATTCAAACCAGTTTCTTCAGCAGAAGAAGTTCTTGATATTGCGCTTATGGGAGGTTTTTAAATGAAAGTCCAAAATGTCGAAATGGTGATTAGTGCTGTCCGACCAGAACAATACCCGGAAGATGGGCTACCTGAATTTGCTCTAGCCGGTCGTTCTAATGTAGGGAAGTCGTCTTTTATTAACAGAATGATTGGGCGGAAATCTCTCGCGCGTATTTCTTCTAAACCTGGGAAAACTCAAACACTTAATTTCTACAAGATTGAAGAGCAACTGTTTTTCGTAGATGTACCTGGTTATGGTTATGCGAAAGTATCGAAGACTGAACGTGAAGCATGGGGTAAAATGATTGAACGATATATAACAGCGCGTAAGGAATTACGTGCTGTCGTTTTAATTGTGGACTTGCGTCACCCCCCAACTAACGATGATTGTATGATGTATGATTTTTTAAAGTATTACAATATCCCGGCTATTGTTATTGCAACAAAAGCAGATAAAATCCCAAAAGGTAAGTGGGATAAACATAAAAAAATCGTAAGAGAAACCTTGAATATGGATCACAATGACCCAATAATTGTTTTTTCTTCTGAAAAAGGACTTGGGTTTGAACAAGCATGGGCTGAAATAGAACAGCGCATGTAGTACATATGACAAGACGAAAGAAAAGGGTGGACATTAACATGTCACACCCTTTTAAGAATATTGTCGAATTTAATTTGTTTTCAAACTTAAGTTATCATGGATAGTGTGTTATTATGGACAGGTACATTTATATTGAAACATAACGTAATATTTGTTACACTTAATTAGAATTATTCTAAACAAATAATGATTTCATAGCATGTTCACAAATCATAAGTAAATAGCGCCTTGGAATATGTTAAAATGGAATCTGTGAAATAGAAAGTGTGAGGTGTGATCAGGTCATGCATACACTCGTAGTAGGCTTGAATTATAAAACAGCCCCAGTCGAGATACGTGAAAAATTGTCGTTTATCGAAAGTGAATTACCGACTGCAATGGCTGAACTAAAAAAACAAAAAAGTATATTAGAAGATGTCATTGTGTCAACATGTAACAGAACTGAGATATACGCTGTTGTTGACCAACTTAACACCGGTCGTTACTATATAAAGAAATTTTTATCGGATTGGTTCGACATTCCAATGAATCAATTTGATAATCATTTATATATCCGTGAAGATGACGAATCTTTACATCATTTATTCCGTGTGACATCTGGTATTGATTCAATGGTATTAGGCGAAACTCAAATTCTTGGACAAGTTAAGAAAAGCTTTTTAGAAGCTCAAGAAATAGGTACGACTGGAACCATTTACAACCAACTGTTCAAACAAGCTGTAACGTTTGCAAAACGTGCACATAACGATACAGCAATAGGTGAGAATGCGGTATCTGTTTCCTATGCAGCAGTGGAGTTAGCAAAAAAAATATTTGGCTCTCTTAAAAATAAACATGTTGCGATTTTAGGAGCAGGAAAAATGGGACAACTCGCTATTGAAAATTTATACGGTAATGGAGTTGGACAAGTTACCGTAGTTAATCGTACATTTGAAAAAGCACATAAACTTGCCGAAAAATTCAATGGCGATGCAAAATCAATGGAAGAGTTACAATGTACTTTGCTTGAAGCGGACATCTTAATTAGTTCAACAGGTTCTACTGAATATGTAATTGATTACGAATTAATGGAATTCGTTGAACGTTTACGTAAAGGTAAGCCATTATTTATGGTTGATATTGCTGTACCGCGTGACTTAGATCCTCGTATCGGTGATTTACCAAATGTCTTCTTATACGATATTGATGATTTACAAGGAATTGTAGAAGCAAATTTAGCAGAACGTGAGAATGCTGCAAGAGAGATTACTGAACTGATTGGACATGAAGTTGTTCAATTTAAAGAGTGGTTTGCAACTCTTGGGGTAGTGCCAGTAATTTCAGCACTACGAAAAAAAGCAAATCGTATTCAAGAAGAAACAATGACAAGTATTTTAAATAAAATGCCGGAATTAACTGAGCGTGAACGTAAAATTTTAAATAAGCATACGAAATCTATTATTAATCAGTTGCTGAAGGAGCCGATTCTTCAAGCGAAGGAAATGGCAAATGCCCCAAAAGCTGAACAGCAACTTCAATTATTCCAACAAATTTTTGGAATAGAAGAAGCAGTTCAGGAAGAAGTCATTGTACAACATAATCGAGATAAAGAACGTGAAGAAAAAGCGACAATTGATTCGGTTATAAATACAAATTTATCCTTTTAAAAGGCAATAAATTAAGGCGTTTTCGTATCGGTATGATATTCTTAGATACGAAAACGCCTATTTGTGTTGTTTCTCTTCCAATTTATGAGAGAGATTAAGTATTAGTAAAAGAAAAGTTGTAAAAGCTTAAGAAGGGTTGCAAATGATGACAGAATTAGCAATGGCTAGGCTTTATGAAATCATGGTTGTCCTTTATGCAATTAGTATTGTTTTTTATTTTATTGATTATTTCTTTAAACAAGTAAAAATTCGTCGATTTGCATTTTGGCTTGTTTCGATTGTTTGGGTTTTGCAAACTATATTTTTCTTATTATATATTTATGAAATTAAACGATTTCCAATTTTATCATTAACTGAGGGAATCTATTTTTATGCATGGTTATTAATTTCTCTATCAATCATTTTACATTGTATTGTACGTGTTGATTTACCTGTATTTTTTATAAATGTTTTAGGTTTCATTTTTGTTACCATTCATTTATTTGCACCAAATAATGTTGAGCATCCAATGGTAGAGTCACTTGTATCAGAAATGCTTGTAATTCATATTGCTTTTGCAATTATTGCATACGCAGCATTTACATTGTCTTTTGTTTTTTCGGTCCTTTATTTACTTGTTTACCGAATTTTAAAAGAGAAAAAGTACTCTAGATTATGGTCGCGTTTACCAACCTTATATCAAACAAGTAATTGGATGTTTTACTCTTTAGTAATTGGCGTACCAATTATTTTTGTTAGTTTATTATTAGGGTTGGAATGGGCATTTATGACATTAGAAGGATTATCAATGCTTGATGTGAAAATATTGGGTTCATTCGTGATTACAATTGCGTATTTCATCCTTCTTGTTTTGCATAAAAGTGGAAAATTAACTGGTTTAAACTTTGCATTAGCGCAAATTTATACCTTTTTATTAGTTATTATTAATTTCTTTTTAGGGAGTAAACTTTCCAACTTCCATTTATGGTATTAGCAGAAAGGTAGGTTCATCATGAGAAAAATTATTGTTGGTTCTAGAAAAAGTAAATTAGCTTTAACTCAAACAAACTGGTTTATTAACGAATTGAAAAATGCGGGTGTACCTTTTGAGTTTGAAGTAAAGGAAATTGTTACAAAGGGTGACAAAATATTAGATGTACAACTTTCAAAAGTCGGTGGAAAAGGTCTTTTTGTAAAAGAAATCGAACAAGCACTTTACAATAAAGAAATTGATTTTGCCGTACATTCGATGAAGGATATGCCTGCTGTATTACCTGAAGGATTAGTAATAGGCTGTATTCCTCCTCGTGAAGATGCGCGTGATGCATTCATTTCAAAAGGACATGTAAAATTCGCGGATCTCCCAAAAGGGGCTATAGTCGGGACAAGTTCTCTACGTCGAAGCGCACAATTACTCCAAGCACGTCCAGATATCGAAATCAAATGGATACGAGGCAATGTTGATACTCGTTTAGCGAAACTTGAAAACGAAGATTTTGATGCAATTATTTTAGCGGCTGCCGGGCTTAAACGACTTGGTTGGAGTGAAGAAGTGGTTACCGAATTTATTGATATAGATCTTTGTCTTCCTGCAGTTGCTCAAGGATCACTAGGGATTGAATGTCGTGCTGATGATGAAGAATTGTTAGCAGAACTCTCGAAGCTAACAGATGAAAACACTTGGAATGAAGCCCATGCAGAGCGCGCGTTCTTAGCAGCAATGGATGGGGGTTGCCAAGTACCAATTGCAGGTTTCGCAAAAACAAATGGTGAGGAAATTACTCTTACAGGTTTAGTAGCAGCACCTGATGCATCTGTTATTTATAAAGAATCTGTTACAGGAACAAATCCGATTGCATTAGGAAAAGAAGTAGCAGAGCTATTAACGAAGCAAGGGGCCTTTGACTTAATCCAAAAAGTAAAGGCTGAGCTTGATGCAAATTAAACCTTTAAGCGGTAAAACAATTGTTGTAACGGGTTCTGCTAGTACAACAACCGTTATGAATGAAATAGTAAGACTAGGTGGACAAGCTAAATTTTGTCCACTTATTGATACAAAAGAAATTATTGACGGCAATGATCAGAAATATTTAACGGATGTAAATCAATATAATTGGCTTATTTTCACGAGTAAAAATGCGGTTGAGGCATTTTGTAAAAAAATGAACCGTTTAGGTCTGAAAAGTTCGCAAATTCAAGCGAAAATTGCTGCGGTCGGTGCAAAAACAGCAGAGTTATTGGAAGACAACGATCTATCAGTTAGTTTTATGCCTTCTGTCTATAGCGCGGATGTTTTTGTAAAGGAGTTTCCAATCATTGCGGGAGAACAACCTAAATGTTTATTCGTCCGTGGCAATCGGGCAAAGGATACGTTGAAAAATGGTCTTCCTTTTGCCATTAAAGAGTGGACGGTTTATGAAACGCGAGAAAACTTTACCTCAATAAAACCTTTGATTGAATTGGTTCATTCTACAACGAATCTCATTATCATTTTTGCTAGTCCATCTGCTGTGGATGTTTATGCAAAACATATTGCTACAGATGTTGGATGGGGACAAGTCGAATTTGCTAGTATTGGTCATATTACTGCTGCTGCAATCAAAGATTACGGTGCAGAAGTTACATATATGCCTAAAGAATATACAATGAAGGCAGTAATTGAAGAAATAACAAAACGAGAGGATGCTTAACTAATGACACAAGTAAATTTCCAAAGACATAGAAGACTTCGTTCTTCTGCTACTATGCGTGCTATGGTAAAAGAAACATATTTGCACAAAGAAGATTTAATTTATGGTTTGTTTGTCGTTGAAGGCCAAAATATAAAACGTGAAGTACCTTCCATGCCAGGTGTTTGGCAGCTTTCATTAGACCATTTAGAGGAAGAAATTAACGAAGTGGTTGAATTAGGTATTCCTGCAGTTATTCTCTTCGGTATTCCAATTGAAAAGGACGCTGTAGGTACGGGAGCATATCATGACCACGGCATAATTCAAGAGGCAACTCGATTTATTAAAGAGCGTCACCCAGAACTACTTGTAATTGCTGACACTTGTCTATGCGAATATACTGACCACGGTCACTGTGGCCTAGTTGAAGGAGAAACAATCCTTAATGATCCATCATTAGATATATTAGCTCGCACAGCAGTATCACAAGCGCAAGCTGGTGCTGATATTATTGCTCCTTCAAATATGATGGATGGTTTCGTTGCTGCTATTCGTAAAGGATTAGATGAAGCTGGTTTTGAAAATATTCCAATCATGTCTTATGGCGTAAAATATGCTTCTGCATATTATGGTCCATTCCGTGACGCTGCAGATGGTGCACCTCAATTTGGTGACCGTAAAACATATCAAATGGACCCAGCGAATCGTTTAGAAGCATTCCGCGAAGCTGAATCAGATATTAACGAAGGGGCAGATATGATTATTATTAAACCTGCTCTTGCATATTTAGATATTATTCGTGATGTACGTAATAACTATAACTTACCAATCGTTGCATATAACGTTAGTGGTGAATATGCAATGGTTAAAGCAGCTGCTCAAAATGGTTGGATTGATGAGAAAAGTGTTGTACTTGAATCGTTATTAGGAATGAAACGTGCTGGAGCAGATATGATTTTAACTTATCATGCAAAAGATGTAGCTCGTTGGTTGGAGGAGAATTAATATGCACCTAAATGATAAATCAGTTAAAGCATTCAAAGAAGCAGTTAATGTAATGCCAGGTGGGGTAAATAGCCCTGTTCGAGCATTTAAATCGGTTAATACAGATCCAATTTTTATGGAATCAGGAAAAGGTGCCATTCTTAAAGATATCGATGGCAATGAATATATTGATTATGTACTTAGTTGGGGTCCTCTTATTTTAGGACATTCTCATCCCGATGTTGTAAAGGCTATTCAGGCACAAGCAGAAAAAGGGTCATCTTTTGGTGCACCAACTGAACTTGAAACAGAACTTGCACAATTAGTGATTGACCGTGTACCTTCTGTTGAAATGGTACGTTTTGTTTCTTCGGGAACAGAAGCAACAATGGCTGCTCTTCGATTAGCTCGTGGATACACTGGACGAGACATTATTTTAAAATTTGAAGGGTCTTATCATGGACATGGTGATTCCTTATTAATTAAAGCTGGTTCTGGTGTTGCTACTTTAGGTTTGCCAGATAGTCCTGGTGTACCTGCAGATATTGCGAAAAATACAATGACAGTTGCTTACAATGATTTAGAAGCGGTACAAGTTGTATTTGAAAAATATGGTCAAAATATTGCAGGTGTTATTGTGGAGCCAGTTGCTGGTAATATGGGAGTAGTGCCACCTAAGCCTGGATTCTTAGAAGGATTACGTAAAGTAACAGAAGAACATGGTTCCATTCTTATTTTCGATGAAGTTATGACTGGTTTTCGAGTAGATTACAATTGCGCTCAAGGTTACTTTGGAATTAATCCAGATTTAACTTGTTTAGGTAAAGTTGTTGGTGGTGGACTTCCTGTAGGTGCTTTTGCTGGTAAACGTGAAATAATGGAGAAAATCGCACCAGCTGGTCCAGTTTATCAAGCAGGTACACTGTCAGGTAACCCTCTTGCAATGACTGCCGGTATTGAAACACTTAGTCGTTTAACACCTGAAAATTACGAGTATTTCAAAAAACTAGGTGACCAATTAGAAGCAGGTTTCCGTGAGGCTGCAACTAAGTATAATATTCCTCATACAGTGAATCGTGCAGGTTCAATGATCGGCTTCTTCTTAACAAATGAAGATGTAACTGATTTTGCTTCGGCTAAAACTTCGGATTTAGAATTATTTGCTGAATATTTTAAATTGATGGCTGAAGAAGGGGTATACTTACCACCGTCTCAATTTGAAGGGCTATTTCTTTCTACTGCGCATTCTGAAGAACACATTGCAAAAACTGTAGACGCATTCCATAAAGTATTTGCGAAATTAGCTAGATAGTAGTTTTTTCACTATAATAAAATAATTTTCCGAGTGTCCTTTTCAATTAATAGAAGAGGGCACTCTTTTTTTGCATACTTTAAAATGACAAGCATATTGTATTTACGGGAGGGATGTCGTGTGCAAAATATTAATTGGGAAATGATGACACAATTTGTGTTCCCTGAGGACTTAGGAATTGTAGAGGAAGTTATCTCCGTAAATATAAAACCAAGATGGCAACAAGTTGAAACAGATGAGTCAGTTCGTTTAGTTGGAATTTATCATATTACTGCTGTTGTACGATTTAATCCAAGTCACCTACCACAGTATTGTGAAGGTACATTGATTGAACATTTAGAGTTTGATGGAAATGATGGTTATTTTGAGTATGCATTACCTTTAGAAGTTGATTTACCTAGAGAAAAAATTGCACAACTTAATAAACCTGAACTTTTTGTAAATGATGTGAATTTCTTCGTATATGATGGTTCAAGTTGTACGTTTAAATGGGAAACAAAATGTGTATATGAAGAAGCTGAGTCATTATTTGAACATCATCCTTCAGAACAACTAGCTTACGAACAACCTGTTTTTACAAGGCTCGAAACGGTCCAAAATACTGAGAGTAGTACAAGCAGCAGTAATAATAATCAAGCTTTTGAATTGAATAATAAGACAGAATTTATTGATGAACAAATTGAAGAGTATGACAATATTGACCCATCAATAGATAATAGTCTGGAAATTGATTATACTGCGCCATCCTTTGGAAATGAAACAGTAGAAGAGACCCTGGAGCCATCCTCTGTAAATGAAACAGTAGAAGAGACCCTAGCACCATCCTTTGGAAATGAAACAGTAGAAGAGACCCTGGAGCCATCCTTTGCAAATGAAACAGTAGAAGAGACCCTGGAGCCATCCTCTGTAAATGAAACAGTAGAAGAGACCCTGGAGCCATCCTCTGCAAATGAAACACTAGAAGAGACTCTAACGCCCTCTTTTACAACTGAAGAGGTAGAAGAGACTCTGGAGCCATCTTTTACAAATGAAACAATAGATGAGAATGCTGAGCCGTCAATTGCAAATGAATTAGACATTCAATACGCTGAACCAAAACTAGACCAAGACATTGAACTTGAGTATACCGAGCCCAAACTAGACCAAGACATTGAACTTGAGTATACCGAGCCCAAATTAGATCAAGACATTGAACTTGAGTATATTGAGCCAAAACTAGATCAAGAGCTTGAAATTCAGTATACAGGACCAGAACTTGAAGAAGAATTAGAAATTCAATTCGCCGAGTCAAAACAAAATCACCAACACCAACACTTATTCAACTATCAAGCCCCTGTTGAATATGAACAAAATCATCTGTTGGATTATAGTGAAGTTAAAATCAATCAAAATGACATTGTTGAAATTATCGATGTAAAGGATCATTCATCTGACGGTATAACAACAATTAATGTACCTTCTCCGTATGAACAAGATGATTTCTTTAGTGATTTATCAGAATCCTATACATTATTGGATTTACGTTCAAATAAAGTCGGTGAAGAATAGATAAGTAAATAATCCCAATAGCAGTAAGAATAAAAAGTCCCAAGTTGTCGGGAAAAATAATGTACGTACACCTTGGAAGATTGTTATTGGTAATATGATACCTCTACAATAAAAGCGACATTTTCGTAGCCAAGGTGGAAGTAACCAAGGATTGTAATTTTTACGTTTTTTCATTTTTTACACCCTTTCATAATTGTTGTAACTTGAAAACTGTTGATGTAATATTATAAAATATGAACAGTTAAACTTTATTTTGCTTTTAAAAGAGTTAAATAAAGTTTTTGCCTTGTTTCATGTCCAGATTTTAAAAGGTTGTGTCGTGTTTGACGACTGAAATCTGAACGCTAATATGCCAAGGCAAATTTAAATAAGGATGCAATGAATAGGAAGAGTAAAATGCTTTTGCTTGCAAAAGAGAGGAAACGTTAGCTGAAAAGTTTCTGCAATGCAACCATTTGAACGTAGCCTACGAGCAGCTTTTGTGAACTAACAGTAACAAAACGCCGGTTTACACCGTTATCGCAATGAGAGCCGAGAACACTCTTAAAATAAAGCCAGTAACTCTATACTTCAGTATATGTGTTGCTTGAAAGAACGCGACTCTAGATTAAGCGCTATGTAACCGAAATAGAACAAAATGTTCTAATGGGACCAGTGCATTCAATTAGTTAGCAATTGCCTTATTTTTTACATTCTCGGAATTAAAGGTGGTACCGCGAATAGATTAATCTAACTCCTTCGTCCTTTTATAGGCGAAAGGAGTTTTTTTATTTTATTTAGTTAAATACGTAGTACGATGTCTAAAATGAAAGCGTCTTACTCATTTGCTGCTACCTATACAATTCTTTTGCTAGCGAAAGATATTGCTTAAAAATAAAGGGAGGAACATAAGTTGACAGAAGAACTAAACAATTCAATGCCTACAAAATATGAACCGGGGAGCATTGAAGCAGGCCGCTATGATTGGTGGTTAAAAGGTAAGTATTTTGAAGCACAACCCCAAAGCGGTAAACAACCATACTCAATCGTCATTCCACCGCCAAACGTAACGGGAAAACTACATTTAGGTCACGCATGGGATACAACACTACAAGATATTCTAATTCGTATGAAACGAATGCAAGGCTACGATGCACTTTGGTTACCTGGTATGGACCACGCAGGTATTGCAACACAAGCGAAAGTAGAAGCAAAACTTCGTGAAGATGGTGTTACAAGATATGATTTAGGTCGCGAAAAATTCCTTGAAAAAACTTGGGAATGGAAAGAAGAGTATGCAGGCCACATCCGTGAACAATGGGCAAAGCTTGGTTTAGCTCTAGATTATACTCGTGAACGTTTTACTTTGGATGAGGGCTTATCAGACGCGGTTAAAGAAGTGTTTGTTAAGTTATACGAAAAAGGATTAATCTATCGTGGTGAACGCATTATTAACTGGGATCCTGCAGCAAAAACTGCCCTTTCTGATATCGAAGTAATTCATAAAGAGGTAGAGGGAGCATTCTATCATATGGAATACCCATTAGCTGACGGTTCAGGTAAATTACGAGTTGCAACAACTCGACCAGAGACAATGCTTGGGGATTCAGGAGTTGCTGTGCATCCAGAAGATGAGCGTTATAAACATTTAATTGGTAAAACAGTTATTCTTCCAATCGTAGGCCGAGAAATTCCAATCGTTGGTGACACTTATGTTGATATGGAATTTGGAACTGGCGTTGTAAAAATGACTCCTGCACATGACCCGAACGACTTTGAAGTTGGTAATCGTCATAACTTAGAACGTATACTTGTCATGAATGAAGATGGAACGATGAATGATTTAGCAGGCAAATATGCAAACATGGATCGTTTTGAATGCCGTAAGCAAATTGTTGCTGACTTAAAAGAAGCAGGTGTACTTGTTGAAATTGAACCACATACACATCAAGTAGGACACTCAGAGCGTTCCGGTGCAGTTGTGGAACCATACCTTTCTGCACAATGGTTTGTTAAAATGGGACCTCTTGCAGAGCAAGCTTTAGAAATTCAAAAAAGCGAATCTGAAAAAGTAAACTTTGTACCAAACCGATTTGAAAATACTTACAACCGTTGGATGGAAAACATCCATGATTGGTGTATTTCACGTCAATTATGGTGGGGGCATCAAATTCCGGCTTGGTATCATAATCAAACAGGTGAAATTTATGTTGGTAAAGAAGCTCCAAAAGACCCTGAGAATTGGACACAAGATGAAGATGTATTAGATACTTGGTTCTCATCTGCATTATGGCCATTCTCAACAATGGGCTGGCCAGATACTGAAAATGAAGAGTACAAACGCTATTATCCAACAAATACGTTAGTAACTGGATACGATATTATATTCTTCTGGGTATCTCGTATGATTTTCCAAGGTAAAGAATTTACAGGCGTTCGACCATTTAAAGATGTATTAATTCATGGTTTAGTACGTGATGGTGAAGGACGCAAAATGAGTAAATCCCTTGGTAATGGTGTTGACCCAATGGATGTAATTGACCAGTATGGTGCAGACTCATTACGTTACTTCTTAGCAACTGGTTCATCTCCAGGTCAAGATTTACGTTATACAACAGAAAAAGTAGAATCAATTTGGAACTTTGCCAATAAAATTTGGAATGCGTCACGATTCGCATTAATGAACATGGAAGGCTTAACATTTGGGGAAATCGATTTAACAGGCAATTTAAATGTTGCTGACAAGTGGATTTTAACTCGTTTAAATGAAACAATTGAACGTGTTACAACGCTTTCGGATAAATATGAATTCGGTGAAGTTGGGCGTGAACTTTATAACTTTATTTGGGATGATTTCTGTTCTTGGTATATTGAGATGGCAAAACTTCCACTTTACGGTGAAGATGAAGCGGCGAAGAAAACTACTCGTTCAGTATTAGCCTATGTATTAGATCAAACAATGCGCTTACTACACCCATTAATGCCATTTATAACTGAGGAAATTTGGCAACACCTACCACATGAAGGTGAGTCAATTACAGTTGCTGCATGGCCAACAGTTAAAGAAGAATTTAATTTTGCTGAAGAATCAACAAGCATGAAATTGCTAATGGATATTATTCGTTCTGTTCGTAACATCCGTGCAGAAGTAAATACACCTATGAGTAAAAAAGTACCGTTATTTATCGCAGCAAAGGACCAAGAAACTGTAAAAGTTCTTGAAGCGAACAAAGCCTACATTGAGAAATTCTGTAATCCAGAGGTTTTAACAATTGGTGAAAACCTTGAAGCACCTAGTCAATCAATGACTGCGGTAGTAACTGGAGCGGAGCTATTCTTACCACTTGCAGGATTAATAAATCTAGAAGAGGAAGTTGCTCGTCTTGAAAAAGAACTTGAGAAGTGGGAAAAAGAAGTAAAACTAGTATCAGGTAAACTATCAAACGAAAAATTTGTATCGAAGGCACCTGAAGCATTAGTTGCTAAAGAACGTGAGAAACTTGCTGATTACCAAGAAAAGTATGAGACAGTTGAAAAACGTTTAGCAGAATTAAAAAATATGTAATATTATAAAGATGTCCTAGTTATACTAGGGCATTTTTTCTATTGAATTTAGATCAAATTTTGTTTGGCATTGCCAAAATTACAGGAGTGAATGACATGTTTCATTCAATAGATGAATGTACAGAATTTATTTTTTCATTGAAAGCTAGTACATATAAAGGAGAGCCATTAGAAGCTGTCCGTATACTTTTAGAAAACTTAGGAAACCCCCATGAAAAAGTGAAATTTATTCATTTTGCTGGTTCAAACGGTAAAGGGTCTACCTTAAATGCAACACGTGAAATATTAATGGAACAAGGTATTGCTGTAGGTGCTTTTATCTCTCCTCACCTTGAACGTGTAAATGAACGTATTACGATCAATAAAGTTCAAATTTCGGATGAACAGTTCCTAAAATATACGAATCTAGTTTTGAATTTAATAGAAACAAAATTAGATGGTAAGGTTCCAAGTTTCTTTGAAATCATGACTATATTGGCTTTTCTGCACTTTGCCAATGAAAAGGTTGATGTTGCTTTAATTGAAACAGGAATCGGGGGGAGATTAGATTCGACTAATGTGATCACGCCTGAGGTTTCTGTTATTACGACTATCTCATTAGAACATACCGATCTATTAGGAGACACCTATGAAAAAATAGCCTTTGAAAAAGCAGGAATTATTAAAGAAAATAAACCTGTTGTTGTAGGGGTGAAGCAGGCTCAAGCACTTCGGGTTATACGAGAAAAAGCAGACGAATGTAACGCGAAATGTTATGCTTTGGGACAAGAAATACTTATTAGTAATGTAGTGCATCATACAAATCCACAAACTTTTGACTATGTTGCATTTGGTCATATCACTGAATATGTTCCAGTGATAATGGAGGGCGTGCATCAAATGAACAATGCTGCATTAGCAATTACTGCTGCAAAGCTTTTTCTCCCCGACATTGATGATCAAAGCATTTGCCAAGGTCTTTTAAAAGCAAAGTGGGAAGGGCGTTTTGAACATTTTGGTAAACAAATTATTATCGATGGTGCACATAATTCTGAAGGTACAGCAGCTTTAATTGAAACATTAAAACGTAATTATCCAAATCATCAATATAAATTTGTCTATGCTGCTCTAAAAGATAAAGATCATCAAAAAAGTATTCAAATGATGGATCAAGAGGCCTTATCTATGAGCTTTACTGAAATTCCATTACCACGAGCAGAAAAAGCTGAAATATTGGCATCTAAGTCACAGCACCAAAATGTACGTTATGAGAAAGATTGGCGCTATTTACTTGAAGATGAAATTTTGCAAATAAAAGAAAATGAACTTCTAGTCATTACAGGATCACTTTATTTTATTGCAGATGTGCGGAAGTTCCTATTACAAAGAGGGGGCAAATAAAATGATACCGAAGTTTGATGAATATAAGTCTCGTTGGGAAATGAGAAGCGATGACTCTATTAAACCTGGATTAGCTAGCATGTATCATGCATTACAATTACTAGACCACCCACATAAAAATCTAAATGTTGTTCATATTGCTGGGACAAATGGTAAAGGCTCCACACTCGCATTTCTTGATTCGATTGCAAGGGAGCATAGCTTAACAGTTGGGAAGTTTATGTCTCCTTGTATTATGGATGTTCATGACCAAATTCAAATTAACGGGACTCCAATACTTGAAAGCGAGATGGATGAGGTTTTCCGAAAAATGAAGTATGCAGGATTAAGTGGTTTATTGACAGATTTTGAATTACTAACTTGCGCAGCTTTACTTTATTTCTCAACTAAAAATGTTGATTTAGTTTTAATTGAGGCAGGAATGGGGGGACGTGAGGATAGTACGAATGTAGTAGTGCCGATTGTGTCAATCATTCCAAGTATTGCATTAGAACATACAAAATTTTTGGGGCCGACACTGGAGAGTATTGCGTATCATAAGGCAGGAATTATTAAGGATGGAAAACCTGTAGTAGTTGGAAGTTTACCTGAAGAAGCATTAGTAGTTGTTGAAAAAGAGGCGATATTGAAAAATGCTTCACTACTCCAGCTAAATCGAGATTTCCGTGTTGAAAATTCAAATCATAGTGATATTTATATAAACGTTATCAATAATTTAGTTATAAATGACTTAAAGCGTAGTCGTTTATTAGGGTTACATCAAAGTGAAAATATGGCATTAGCTATAACGGCTTTTTATCTAGTAGCGGAGAAATTAGCTCTTGCCATAGATGATCGTAAAGTGAGCCAAGGTGTTTATAGTGCAAGTTTACCTGGAAGATTTGAACAAGTTCTCCCAAATATATATTTCGATGGTGCTCATAATCCAGCAAGTGCAAAAATGCTTGTTAAAACAATTCAACAACAATTTCCAAATGAAAAAATTCGATTTGTAGTCGGTATATTAGCTGATAAAGATATTGCGACGGTTTTACGTATTTTAGAAACCATGAGCGATGAATTTTTCTTTGTAGATTTTGAAAATCATCGTGCTATGCAAGCAAATCAGGTAATTAACGTTTCAAATGCAAAGAGTAAGCAGGTAATCCGAGACGTTGTGCCATTCTTAAAAAATGCATCACAAAACAACGAAAAATGTATTGTAACCGGGTCGCTTTATTTATTGAGTGAGATTCGACAAAAAATGCTTGTGAAATAATTGTTAAAATGAGTGCGAAAAGGAAAGAATAATGTAAATGTTTATCGAAGTATAAAAGAATTTGCGAAAACTTTTTTAAGCGAGGCGACATTAGTCTCGCTTTTTTTTGTACTTAATTTGATAGGGTTACAATAGAGGTGAAGTGTATGAATTTTCCTAAAGTTATTCGTAGAAAAGAACTACTACAAGCTGCTTTTTTAGGCTCCGCTGCAGGATTAGTGGGAGTAATATTTTTTGTTATTCTACTTAATTCAATGAATTCAACTGAAACAAGTAATGAGGAAGTAATTCCAGTGCAATCAAATGAAGCTGAGAATACTACACCTAAACAATTTTCTGAGCAATTCTTCGCCAATCAACATGGTATGTTTTCGTCCTCTGAAGCTGCAAACGCGTTTATTTCGGGCTATCCGAGTTTAAATAAAAGTACTATTGTCGAAGTGGATGGAAGTTTTTACGTATGGTCGTCAATATCTACTACAAAAGAAAGTGTGAAATTAAGTGAAAACCCGTCTTCTTTTGTAAAACCATTTAAGTTTATTGGCGATGCTTGCGAGGAATCCAGCATTCAAAATCTACCTGCACAACTTAAAAGTGAGGAACGTTCAAAATTTTATTTTGAGAAAGATCAAGTACCTGACTCATTACCACAGGACTGGAAGGCGATAACAGTAGCATTATCAAGCATTTCAGAGGACTTATCGGTCATCAGATTACACTTATTATCACATTATTTTAGCGAAAATGATTGTCTGAAAATCCAATTTTAACCTTCGATTTAGTAGCAAAATCAAATATCTTATTTTGGCATAAATTTTCAAATTCCATTTCCTCGGCTATGATAGTAGTAGGAGGTATGGATATGAAATTTACTACTAATCATCAACTAGTTTTAGCGTCAGCATCCCCAAGGCGTAAAGAGCTTTTTTCAAAATTGGGGGTCCCTTTTGAAGTAGTGACAAGTGACGTAGAAGAAACAACGGTACAGGCTAATTCAATGAAGGATTATGTTCGTGAAGTAGCATTATTAAAAGCAAGAGACGTTGCAAAAAAAGAAAGAGGAAAGACAATTATTGGCGCAGATACAGTGGTTGTGTTTCAGGATGAGCTACTTCATAAACCAAAAACACCAGAAGAGGCTGTAACACACCTGCAAAGGCTGTCGCATAATCGTCATAGTGTTATGACAGCAGTCGCAATTATTACACCAGATGGTCGTGAAGAAACTTTTATCGAAGAGACCGTTGTGGTATTTAAAAAGCTTGGACAAAAAATAATAGAAGAATATGTTAAGTCGGGTGATCCATTTGATAAAGCTGGTGGTTATGGAATTCAAACAGACGGTGCTTTATTCGTGGAACGAATTGAAGGTGACTATAACAATGTAGTGGGATTACCTTTAGCGAGTGTTTGCGAAAAATTAATTTCTTTAACTATCATTACAATATAAGGGAAGTGAAGTATAATGGCTGTTGCCGCTATTCCTGAACTCATGATTCGTGATGTTCACGTAGAAGATCGGCCACGTGAAAGGCTAATTCGCCAAGGTGCACAAAGCCTTTCAAATCAGGAGTTAATTGCAATATTACTAAGAACAGGTACAAAACAAGAATCGGTATTGACACTTGCAAACCGAGTTTTAAACTATTTTGAAAAATTACATGAATTAAAACATGCGACCTTAGAAGAAATTATATCCATAAAAGGGATCGGGGAGGCAAAGGCGGTACAGCTTCTTGCAGCAATTGAATTGGGTAGAAGATTATCACAGAAACAAGTAGACTCTAGGTATACAATCCGTTCTCCAAAAGATGCAGCCGATTACTTAATACCCGAAATGTCTTCCCTTAGACAAGAGCATTTTGTTGTACTTTTCCTCAATGTAAAAAATCAAATCCTTCATAAGCAAACTATTTTTATAGGAAGCCTTAATTCTTCCATCGTTCATCCACGTGAAATCTTTCGAGAAGCTGTAAAACGTTCAGCAGCATCTATAATTTGTGCCCATAACCATCCAAGTGGAGTGCCAACACCTAGTCCTGAAGACATTGAAGTAACAAAAAGATTACTTGAAGCTGGATTTATAATCGGAATTGAGTTAATAGATCACGTGATTATTGGAGACCATCAATTCATAAGCTTAAAAGAAAAAGGATATATGTAAAGATAGTTTGGGTATTACAGTAAATTGAAAAACTACCGAAAAATCCTAAAACATAGGATTTTTCGGTTTTTTTATTACAACTAAATTTCAGCGAACCTTTTTTAAGACAAAACGTTTATATATTTTGTGCAGTTGTTACATGAATGTAAAAACTTTCATTATGTTTTTATTTGTTTTAAAATATAACTTCGACATAAAATTAAATAAACAGAGATGTTTAATACTGTTTCGACAAATTTAGAAGAACAGTATATGTGACACTATAATTTTTCGATATAATCCGCTATAATAAATCTTATGATTTTGGAGAGCATTAATATGTATGGCGTAAATAGAAAGGGAGTACAAAATTGTTTGGATTAGGAAATAAGGATGTCGGGATCGATCTTGGCACAGCGAATACATTAGTTTTTATTAAAGGAAAAGGTATTGTTTTAAGAGAGCCTTCTGTAGTTGCAAAAAATACGAAAACAGGTGACATTGTTGCCGTAGGTAATGATGCGAAAAATATGATTGGGCGCACACCAGGTTCTATAGTTGCAATTAGACCTATGAAAGATGGAGTTATTGCAGATTTTGATATTACAACTGCTATGATTCAGTATTATTTAAGACAAGCTTTAAAAAATTCAGGTTCAAACTGGAAGAAACCAAACGTAATGATCTGTGTTCCTTATGGAATTACATCAGTAGAGCAACGTGCTGTTATTGATGCATCTCGTCAAGCAGGTGCGAAAGATGCATTTACTATTGAAGAGCCTTTTGCAGCAGCTATAGGAGCAGAATTACCAGTTTGGGATCCAACAGGGTCAATGGTTGTTGATATCGGTGGAGGTACTACAGAAGTTGCTGTAATTTCTTTAGGTGGTATTGTTACAAGTGAGTCTGTTCGTATCGGTGGGGATGCGATGGATCATTCAATTATTAGTTATATTCGTAAAACATATAACCTAACAATCGGTGAAAGAACAGCTGAAAAAATTAAAATTGAAATTGGAACTGCTCGCGTCGATGATTTCAATGAAAAAATGGAAATTCGCGGGAGAGATTTATTAACTGGTTTACCAAAAACAATTGAAATTTCATCAAATGAAATATGTGAATCTTTACGTGAAGCAATTTCTGCTATTGTTGATGGAGTTAAGAAAACATTAGAGCAAACACCTCCTGAGCTTTCTGCTGACGTAATGGAACGCGGAATTGTCTTAACTGGTGGTGGAGCATTGTTACGTAATTTAGACAAAGTAATCAGTGATGAAACAAATATGCCTGTATTTATTGCAGAAAACCCATTAGACTGTGTTGCAATTGGAACTGGCAAAGCTTTAGATCACATTGATTTAGTTCGCTCTCAACAGTTAAAAGGGTAAGGAGGTAAAGACAATGCCACATTTTACAAGCAAGAAATTAATATTGCTACTTGTTGGCATGATTTTTCTTGTGGCATTGATTAGCTTCTCATTACGTGATCGTCAAAACGCAACATTACCCGAACAAATTATTAAGGATACAGTTGGTTTAGCTCAATCAATTGTAGCTAAACCAGCTAATTACATAACTAATATTTTTAACGATATTAATTCTTTGTTAACAACTTATGAAGAAAATAAGCGTTTAAAAATGCGTTTAGAAGAGTTTGCGGTATTACAAGCAGAAGTTAATACATTAAAGTCAGAAAACAAAAATTTACGTGAACTTGTAGATAAGGAGACTAGTTTACAGGATTTTAATCCGCTTTATGCTACAGTTATTGCTCGTAATCCGGATCAATGGGAAGAAAAAATTATATTAAATAAAGGTACAGCACATGGTGTTGAACTAAATATGGCTGTTATGACATCCAAAGGGTTAATCGGGAAAATTAGTTTAGTAACACCGTTTACATCTGAAGTTGAACTTTTATTTTCAAATAATCCAAATTATCGGGTATCAGCTATGGTCCAAGGAAAAAACAAAGATGTTTTTGGACTAATTGAAGGATATGACGTAGAGCGTAATGAATTATTATTAAAAAGGATCGATTCAAGTTTAGATGTTAAAGTAGGCGAAAAAATAGTATCATCTGGTTTAGGGGGAATTTTTCCTAAAGGAATCTTAATTGGAGAAGTAACTGAAGTAACAACAGATGACTTTGGACTGACAAAAATGGCATATGTAAAACCGTCAGCAGATTTTTCAATGCTTCAGGATGTAATTATTGCGAAAAGAAGTATTGTTTCAATCGATGGGTCTGATGGAGAAGGAACAAATGAAGATTTAACAAATGAGGTTGAAGAATCAACTGCTGATGAGGGAGAGGAAAAATGATTCGTTTTCTTATTCCATTTGTAGCAGTTGTCTTATTTTTGTTAGAACCAGTTTTTGCACTGTTTTCTCCGATTACTTTTGGAGATCAAACAGTGTTTTTGGTGCCTCGCTTTGTTATTTTGTACCTTATTTTTATTTCAATCTATTATAATCGGGGACGTGCGATTTTGTATGGATTGTTTTTTGGACTCTTGTATGATGTCTTTTACATTGATATTATTGGATTATATTCCTTTTTATATCCATTAGTTTGTTTTGTTGCAGGTTATGCTGTTAAATTTATCCATCAGCATTTAAGTGTAACTACAATTTTGTCTGTTCTGTTAGTTGGGTTGATGGAAATTTTACTGTACTATTTCTTTTTCTTTATTAATTTGACGTCGATTCCTTTTACAGATTTTTTAAGTAATCGATTACTTCCGACAATTATAGCGAATTTATTATTCTTAATAATGCTTGGATGGGCATTTAAATATTTAATAAACGCACGTGTATTACAACGAGCGGATGATATTTCTTAAAATGGTATGCGTGAGGTGTCGCTTATTATGAAAAAACAGCTTGTCCATATAAAAGGGACGAAAGAAGGATTAGTACTTCGGCTTGATGATCAGTGTGCCTACGCAGAGCTAGTTGAAGAACTCGAGCGCAAAGTTTTAGAAGGAGGTATCGATAGCAAAGTAGATGTTCAATTATATTTGGGCTATCGATACTGCACGTCTGAGCAAATGTCAGAGTTAATTCAAATTGTACAAGGTCCTGGAAAAATGCTTGTTTCTAATGTTCATAGTGAAGTTATAACAGTTGAAGAATGTAATCATCGTATGTTGGAGAATCAATGTGATACATATGTTGGAATTGTCCGCTCAGGTCAAGTGTTGAAGGCTGAGGGAGACATAATCGTCATAGGTGATGTGAATCCAAATGGAAGAATCGAAGCTGGAGGAAATATTTACATACTTGGGAATTTGAAAGGTATGGTACACGCAGGGGTGAATGGTAAAGAGAATGTAATTATTGCTGCCTCTCATTTCTTACCAACACATGTAATGATTGCGGACCAAATCGAGGTAATGTCAAATGAACAACCAATAGTATTAAAAAATGCAGAACAATTATTTGCCTATATTAATAGTGATGGAAAAATATCGTATAATAGATTACAAGACTTTAGAAATATACGTCCATTATTAACTACAAGTAAAGGAGGAAGCTAATGTGGGTGAAGCAATAGTCATTACTTCAGGTAAAGGCGGTGTAGGTAAGACAACAACGACTGCTAACCTAGGGACTGCATTGGCACTTCAAGGGAAAAGAGTATGTTTAGTCGATACTGACATTGGTCTTCGCAATCTTGATTTAGTCTTAGGTCTAGATAATCGTATTATCTACGACTTAGTAGATGTAATCGAAGGTCGTTGTAAAATACACCAAGCACTTGTAAAGGACAAGCGTGTAGACGACAAATTATACTTATTACCTGCTGCTCAAACAACAGATAAAAATGCTGTGAATCCGGAGCAAATGAAGAACCTAATTGATGAATTAAAAAGAGAATATGATTACGTACTAATTGATTGTCCTGCTGGTATTGAACAAGGATATAAAAATGCAGTTGCTGGCGCAGACCGAGCAATTGTTGTAACAACACCAGAGATTTCTGCAGTTCGTGATGCAGACCGAATTATTGGATTACTTGAACAAGAAGAAATTGAACCACCAAAATTGATCATTAACCGAATTCGAAAAGGGTTAATGAATTCAGGGGAGACATTAGATATTAATGAAATTACAACTCACTTGTCAATTGATTTGTTAGGTATTGTAATTGATAGTGAAGATGTTATTTCTTCTTCTAATAAAGGAGAGCCTATTGTAATGGATCCTAACAGTAAAGCTTCTTTAGGATATCGTAATATCGCAAGAAGAATTTTAGGAGAATCTGTCCCACTTATGTCTTTAGAAGACGAACATAAAGGTGTCTTTAAAAAATTAATCTCCATATTTTCAAAATAGTAAAAAAGGAAAAGTTTTGTAGATTCTACAAAGCTTTTTTATTTCTAATTGAATCGCAAATTCAACTTCCTCATATAATATAAAAAAAGCGAATGGATGAGCGTGTGAAGAAAAAATGGAAATGGATTGTTGCTGTTTTACTTTGTGCAGCTGTCTTAATAGGAAGTCGTTTGCAAGATAGTGGTCAAATTCACTTTGATGTAAAAAAAATAGTTTATAGTTCAGAAGATTTAACATTCATGCGTAATTTTTTAAGAGGCGTTTTTGGAAAGGATCAAGATTCTACCATTACCGTTTCAACAGAAACAGTAAATAACGAATTATTATCATTTGTTGCGGTTAAACCATATAATAATGGTTACTTGTTAACATATGAAGAGGCAATACCAATAATTGCAATCGAAAATGGACTAGTCGTTTACACAGGTCATTCAAAGCATACGGGAAAGACAGTTTCTGTTTTTTATGAGGACGATACAACCGTAACTTACGGTAATGTAGATTCGTTTTCATTGTTACCATACACTTCCATCGAAAAGGGTAGTACATTAGCTAATAAAGAGGTTGGCGATCTTTATATTCAAATTGAAAAAGACGGCAACATATTAAATTTAGAACAAACAATTGAGTGGATGAAAGAGTATACGCAATCGTGAGACGTATGATCATTCATCCTTTGTTTTTGCCAATTTTATTTAGCATGGTCATGTATGGTAATATCTCGTATTATGCACTTATTTTGAGCTCTTTAATTATTCATGAAGTTGGACATATGATTGCGGCTTGGACGGTTAAGGTGAAAGTGGAAAGATGTGTTATCATGCCTTATGGTGGAGAAATTGAACTTGTGGGAGGTCAATCCCTACCACCCAAAAAGCAACTAATTATTGCGTTAGGTGGCCCAATTGCTACATTAATATGTATCGCCATCACACCATTACTTGATCCTCTTTTTGCAGATCCTTTTTTAAAAATTCAATTGATTTTATTAGCTATTAATTTAGTTCCTATTTGGCCATTAGATGGAGGTAGGGTAGTTTTATCACTTATCTTAATCTTTTCGCCTAAGGCTAGAAATTATGAGATGTTTTTAGCAATCTCGTTACTTTTAATTTCTTTAATAGTTGTAGTAACTTTTATTTTAATCCCAAAAACATTATTTTTATTTGTCTTAAGTATATTTTTACTTATAAAAATAATTGAAGAATGGCGATATCGTAAATTCCGTTTAGCCTTTGAGAAATATGTAATGAATCGATTGACTTAGAGTTTACACTATGGTAATATTTTAATGTTCTTGTTTGTAGCACCCGTGCTACAACCGCTCTGAAAAGGTCTTAAGTATCGAATGATCACCTTTCAAGCAGGCGAGTCTTAGTCTAAGAGGAGGTGCAGTAAAATGTACGCAATTATCGAAACTGGTGGAAAACAAATCAAAGTAGAAGCTGGACAAGAAATCTATGTTGAAAAACTAGGTGTTCAAGCTGACGAAGTAGTAACTTTTGATAAAGTTTTATTCGTAGGTGGCGAAACAGTTAAAGTTGGAGCTCCAACTGTTGAAGGTGCTACTGTAACAGCTAAAGTTGTTAAAGAAGGTCGCGCTAAAAAAATCACTGTTTTCAAATACAAAGCGAAGAAAAACTACCGTCGTAAACAAGGTCATCGTCAACCTTACACAAAATTAGTTGTTGAGTCAATCAACGCTTAATAGGTGAGGTGAAACGGTTGATTACTGTTAAAATTCATCACGATGAAAATAGACATGTTTCTGCATTTGAGTTTTCAGGTCATGCTGAGTACGATCAATCAGGCAAAGATTTAGTTTGCGCTGGTGCATCAACAATTGCCATAGGTACTGTTAATGCAATCTACGCGTTATTACAAATTGAGCCGAAAATTGAACAGGCAACTGAAGGTGGGGGTTACTTACGAGTAGATCTTCCTACTGATCTCGATTCTGATGTCGATGCAAAACTACAACTTATTGTTCAAGTAATGACTGCTCAGATTTATTCTATGGTGGAAAGTTACGGACAATATATTCGAATAAATTACAATCTAGTAGGAGGTGGAACAGAATGAAACTATTATTGTCTTTAGACCTTCAATTTTTCGCTTCTAAAAAAGGGGTAGGTTCTACTAAAAACGGACGTGACTCTGAAGCAAAACGCCTTGGTGCTAAACGTGCAGATGGTCAATTCGTAACTGGTGGTTCAATTCTTTACCGTCAACGCGGTACAAAAATTTACCCAGGTACAAACGTAGGCCGTGGTGGAGACGATACACTTTTTGCTAAAGTTGATGGTGTTGTACGTTTCGAACGTATGGGCCGTGACAAGAAAAAAGTTAGCGTATACCCAGTTGCTCAAGAAGCATAATTTAAATAGTTACTTAAAAGGACTGCTGGCCAGCAGTCCTTTTTCATTGGATAAATATTGGTAGAAAAGTTTTTGCTTTTTTGTTGGTTTGGTACTTCCGACGTAGTGTGCTAGTGCTGATTCATGATTATAATGCTACACGATATACTTTTTTTGCTTATGTGGAGCTGAACGAGTTACCTGCTGTTTGGCTGACGTGATGTCGGTCATATATAACCGTTGCTCGCGTTTGTGGCGATTTTAGGTTGTTTCCTTAGATGTCTAGTTGCGGACGCCAGCTCCTCGACAACTTCAGAACTGCCTGCAAGGACAAAAAGCGTCCTTTGTCAGTTCTTCCGACGCACAGGACGTGCTAGTGCCGACAATGCCACTGGATGTGGCGTTATTGTCGGCCAGTTGTTGAGGCTCACACGACGTGAGTCATGACGGCAATGCGACATGATGTCGCGTTTTTGCCGTCGCGGAGCTAAGCGGGCGTTCTCACATTTCTATGAATAATTGAAGTTTTCTTATAGTAGTCCATGCTAAAAAGGTGAGTATTGGGGAAAAATATAGAAAAACTTGCTATACTAAGTAGGATATTTTAACTTCATTCAGTGAATAGCTCTCAACATTATAGGTAGAAATTAAATCCAAATTTATTCTTTACCTAGAAGTTTTATATTCGAATGAAAAAAATGAACTCAGACTAAGAACGCCTCTTATCACTGAAAACGCCACGTCCTGTGGTATCAGCGATATGACTAACGTCGTGTTAGCCTCTGTGGCAACGTCTGAGTGACCAACATCTTGTTGGCCTAATGCCTCCTATGGATGTAACGGATTTTGAGTGGAATATAGAATTAGCATAAGAGTATCTCGCAATCGTGATGCTCTTGTGGTTACTTGTCTTAAAGTATTTTGATACCTAAACACAATACAAAACCCGAACACAATTAGCGGAGGCAAAAATTGATTATTCGACAATATATTTATTGTGTTGTTATTTTGGATTGGGGTGAGGGAATTGACTAATCGAACACTATCAATCAGTGAAGTTTTACGATTTGCCAATCATGATTTTTTGAATCAACTTCAGCTAATTAAAATGAATTTAGATTTAGGACGTGTAGAAGAATCAAAAAAATTAATTGAACAAATATCTGAACAATTTAAGGCGAATTCTAATCTAAACAAATTAGCTTTATCTAAAACTGTTGAATGGTTACAAACAGTACGTTGGCGCTTTCCTGCTATAGAGATAGAAATAAATAGTAAAGTGAATTCACCAGTCGAAGAAGAGGTTGATGAGTTAATTGCAGATTACTTGGAAAAGACAATTATTCATGTATATGATCATTTAGATCCATTTATCGAACAACATTTATTGATTGAAATTTCTACAGACAAGGAATACCTACAGTTAATTTTTGAATTAAAGGGACAGTGGGATATAGAATCGTTTCAACAACCAACATTAGAAAAAATGGCAGTTGAGACAATAGCACAGACAAGTAATTTTTGGAAATATGTATTGACTTTTGAACAGGAGTGAATTAAATGTTTGTTGATCACGTGAAGATCTATGTGAAAGGCGGAGACGGCGGAGATGGTATGGTTGCTTTTCGCCGCGAAAAATATGTACCAATGGGTGGTCCAGCTGGAGGAGACGGTGGACATGGCGGAAATGTAGTTTTTGAAGTTGAGGAAGGTTTACGTACCTTAATGGATTTTCGTTATAAACGTCACTTTAAGGCAATCCGTGGAGAACATGGTATGTCTAAAGGTATGCATGGTAAAAATGCTAGCGATTTAGTTGTAAAAGTCCCACCCGGAACAGTGGTGATGAATGAAGAAACTGGGGCTGTTATTGCAGATTTAGTAGAACATGGACAACAAGCCATTATCGCTCGAGGTGGAAGAGGCGGTCGTGGAAATTCACGTTTTGCTACTCCTGCAAACCCTGCACCTGAACTTGCAGAAAAAGGGGAGCCAGGACAAGAATTAAATGTTATATTAGAATTAAAAGTATTAGCTGACGTCGGATTAGTTGGGTTTCCGAGTGTAGGGAAATCGACTTTATTATCGGTTGTATCTTCTGCAAAACCAAAAATTGGGGCATATCACTTTACTACAATTGTACCAAATTTAGGGATGGTAGAAACAGAAGACGGACGTAGTTTCGCAATGGCTGATTTACCTGGATTGATTGAAGGTGCACATCAAGGTATTGGTTTAGGTATGCAATTCCTACGCCATATTGAGCGAACAAGAGTTATTGTTCACGTCATTGATATGTCAGGTATGGAAGGTCGAGATCCATACGAGGACTATGTAACAATCAATGAAGAATTAAAACAATATAATTTACGACTAACAGAGCGCCCACAAATAGTCGTAGCAAATAAGATGGACATGCCTGAAGCTGAGGAAAACCTACAAATTTTCCTTGAAAAGGTTGGAGATACTGTTAAGGTATTTCCTGTTTCAGCTATTTCACGCCAGGGGCTAAAACCAGTGCTATTTGAAATCGCGGACCTTCTAGAAGTAACACCTCAATTTGAGCTTCATGAAATTGAAGAGGAAGAAAGCGATGCAACAGTTCTATATAAACATGAGAAGAAAGGTCAAGACTTTGAAATTTCACGCGATGATGATGGCGCATATGTATTATTAGGTGATACAATTGAACGTTTATTTAAAATGACTGACTTTAGTCGAGAAGATGGGGTTAGACGTTTTGCTCGTCAATTACGTGCTATGGGAGTCGATGAGGCATTACGTGAACGTGGTGCTCGAGATGGAGATATCGTACGACTATTAGAATTCGAATTTGAGTTTGTTGAGTAATGTTATATTCTCATTTTCCCAGAACAATTCTTGGGCATAATAGAATTCAGACATAAAATTAAGGATGTAAAAGTTAGGTGTTGAATCTTTTATTAGAATCAACATCTACTTTCATTCTTCCTAAAGTAGCTTGGTGGTCTGGATAAAAGTTTCCATATGGCAGTTGATTTAGGGGGTAAAGTATGAAAAACGTCGCGAATCAAAGATATTATTTAGTACGCGAAGATGTACTGACAGATGCTATGCAAAAAACTTTAGAAGCAAAACATCTTTTACAAAGTGGTGCTGTGTCTTCAATTTGGGACGCGGTTAAGGAAGTGGATTTATCACGCAGCGCATTCTATAAATATCGAGATGCTGTTTTTCCCTTTCACTCTATTGTGCAAGAACGAATTCTAACAGTTTTTATTCAATTGCAAGATCGGAAAGGAACACTGGCAAGACTGCTAGAAATTATTTCAGAATCACATTGCAATATATTGACAATTCATCAAACAATTCCGATACAAGGGCGAGCAAATGTCACTCTTTCTCTAGATGTAACAAGTATGACGATTGACTTAGATGATTTAGTACAGCAATTTAAGAAATTAGAATTTGTGGAATCAGCTGAAATTATTAGTTCCGGTGCATTATAGTTTACATAATTATTCAGTTAAAGTAAGGGACACTATTTTGTGTTCCAATTCTTTTTATAGTAAAAAGACAGAATATTAAAATACCTTGAGTTTAGGAGGAAAAAGAAGTGACAGAACTACAATCAAGAAAACGTATTGCATATTTAGGGCCAGAAGCATCATTTACCTTTTTAGCAACAAAAGGATTATTTAATAGTAATGAAATTTTAGAACCCTATAGAACAATTCCAGAATGTATTGAAGCTGTTTCTGAAGGTAAAGTAGACTTAGCAGTAGTTCCCGTTGAAAATGCATTGGAAGGGACAGTTACGTTAACAGTTGATTATTTATATCATGAAGTAGATTTATATGTTGTTGGGGAAGTATTGTCTAAAATTCAACAGCATTTAATGGTAAATAAAGCGCAAGTAATGAATTGGAGTAATATAGAAGGAGTTTATTCGCATCCACATGCATTAGCTCAATGTCATAAGTACTTGCATTATCGTTTTAGTAAAGTACCGCTCCATCAATATTCATCAACTTCTGCTGCAGCAAAACTAGTTGCTGAACATCCGGAACTTTGTATTGCGGCAATAGGAAATGCGTCATCAGCAGAAAAATATGATTTAGAAATTGTTGAACGAAACATTCATGACTTCCATTTTAATCATACTCGATTCTTTGTAGTATCAAAGGAAAATGGTCGTTTATCGATTGAAAAATCAGAAGGAAAACCAAAAACGACGTTTATGATTACGCTACCATCCGATGTTTCAGGTGCTCTTCATCAAGTCTTATCAGTTTTCGCATGGCGTAAGTTAAATTTAAGTAAAATTGAATCACGTCCTTTGAAGACGGGTCTTGGGGATTATTTCTTTATTGCAGACATAATTGCCGATGAAGAAGAACCGATGATGAAAGGTGCAGTTGAAGAATTACAGGTACTTGGATGTACAGTTAAGTCACTTGGAACATATTATACATACTTAACACCGGAAAATTGAGGGGTGCAATTTGGTTAATATAATTTTGTTTGATGGCGAATGTCATTTTTGTGATCGAAGTGTCCAGTTTATTATTAAACGTGATATTAGAAAACAATTCAAGTTTGCATCTATTCAAGGTGAAAAGGGGCAAAAATTGTTACAACAGCATGGAGTTCCAAAAACATTGGATAGTATTGTCTTAATTGAAGGTGGAAAAATTTATTCCAAATCGAGTGCAGTCCTGCGAATATGCAAGCAGCTTAATCGACGTTGGAAATTGTTATATGTATTTATCATTGTTCCAACTCCAATTCGAAACTTTGTCTATGATTTAGTTGCAAAAAATCGCCATAAACTAAACAAAAGCAATCAATGTCGTATCCCAACAAAAGATGATTTAGAGCGATTTTTGTAATGAGTTCCGGCTCTAAAAAAACGTCCCAAAAGTGGGACGTTTTTTTAACTTCTTTTCAATTAGAAGACTTCCATCTTTAGAGATAGACCAAAATGTTCAAAATTTGAACGCATTTAAGTGATCAACCTTCAATTAAATAACCTTTCTCACGTAGCATTTGTTCTGCATGATCTAGTTGTTCAATTGAAGTTGCAGATATGACGTGAAGATGAGTCCCATCAGTTAAATCTGAAAGTAAGCTTGCGTTTGTTTCTTTAATATGTTCGATAAAGTTAGTAACATCAAATCGATTCGATACCATAATAGAGGCTGTAATCTCACCGTACACTGGATGTTCAACAATCACATTTTTTAAAGTTACTCCACAATCAACAAGTGTAATCATCTCATCTTCTGCCTGTTGGGGAGTATGTAAGCATACAATTTTCCGCTCAAAAGTTTGAATTGAATCGTCCTGTTGAATATAAATATAGCCCTGACTAGTAGCCAAGATGGGTTCGTTACGTGCTTTTAATAAATTCATGTCATTTACTATTACCTGTCTTGAAACATTTGTATGCTTAGCTAATTCTGTTCCTTTTAGAGGACCATTTGCTTTTCTAAGTAAATTGAGTAGTTCATTTCTACGATTTTCGCCTAACATTTTTTTCATTTATAAACCCCTCATTCGAAACATTTCTATGTATATATAATACGCCTTCATTCATAGTTTATCACGAGGAACGAAAACATTCGTTTTATTTTTTGTGTCCTTTTCAACTGAGTAACATATTATAAAACGAGAAAAGGAGGATGTTTGTGCGAACTCATATTGTTCAAAAAGGTGATACACTTTGGAAAATTGCGAAACAATACGGAATTGGTTTTGATGAATTAAAAAGGTTAAATGCCCATTTGGCAAATCCTGATTATATTGTACCGGGTATGGAGATTATTTTACCTGATGGCGCAACACCAACACCATCTAGAGGTTCAATGGGGAAAGAACAACTAACAGCTCCGATGCCTGCTCCGATGCCAACGCCAATGCCGATGCCAACACAGGAGCAAATGGTGGAGTCTATGCAAGAAATGCTTCCAAAAGAAAAAATGACGAAAGAAAAAATGACTCAACCAATGCCAATGCCAATGCCAATGCCAACACCACAACCAGCGCCTATGCCAAAACCTAGCTTTACACTACCAAATATAAATTTAGATTTTGATTTTTCGCCTAAAACAGATATTGATATTTCACCAAATACAAAAATTGATATTTCACCAAAAACTAATATTTCGCCAAATACAAAAATAGATGTTTCACCGAAAACTAATATTTCACCAAATACAAAGATAGATGTTTCACCAAAAACTAATATTTCACCAAAAACAGATCTGCAATTTATACAACCACAACCACAACCACAACCACAGCCAATAATCATGCCAATGCAACAAATGCCGATGCCAATGCCACAAGTACAGCCGATCTATATTGAGCAACCAAAAACAGAGCATGTGCCGATGCCAATGCCAATGCCAATGCCAGAAACACATGTTGTATATGTTCCGTTCCATCCATGTCATCCGTGTCATTTCCCTGAACACTATCCAATGCCTCAACATCATCACAAACCGTGTGGATGTCACGAGATGCGACCGTATCAGTTCATGCAACACCAACCATGTGGATGCCAAGAAGTGAATCCTTATCAATTCATGCAACATCATCAACCATGTGGATGCCATGAAGCACAACCTTATCAAATGATGCCATATTTTGATCAGACTCAATATGAGTCTATGTTTGAGTCTCCTGAGCAAGTGTCACCAGCTATGGAAACATTACCGATTGAAGAAAAATTACCTGATTGGTTATTAGATTCGAGTTCATCTCCATCATCTTCAAATCAAAGTTTTGTAGCCGGCGCAAGTGAATTAGGTGAAATGTATACACATCATGATCATCATGCCGATCATTTGAAACATGTAAACCATGGTAGACTCGATGATGAATGTGCAGAGAAAGAGGCAGAGTTAGCAAATTATTATTATCAACAACACGAGAGTTTAGGTGCATATCCATCAGAACAATACCCTGGCCATTACGGAATTATGCCGCAAATGATGCCACAAATGCCACAGAAACCTTGCGGATGTAATCAAAGCCACCATTATCAACATCAATACCCGCAACACCCATATTACAATCCATGGTCATACTAAATGCAAATTAAAAACAATATATGGAAACAAGAAACATCAAAAGGAACACTATTTATAAAAAAATACGATAGTTCAACATCTGCAGAAAAAGTAAAATTCATTCATAGACAATTAGAATTAATCGAGTTTCCATATGTTATTCCTTTGATTAAAAGCAAGGAACCAGATTTACTAATTCAGAAATGGCAAAAACATAGCTCAAGTGCCGACTTCTCGAAAGCCAATCATCGTAAAGATGCTTTGCACATATTAAAATCGTTACATGATACAGGTAACGTAATAGACTGGAAGAGCAATTATATCATTCCACGACAACATTTATATCAAAAGTGGAATGCAAGATTAGAAAGATTTTTAAATAACGAACAAGAATTAGTCCCGTATCTCCAACATGCCTTTTACGATATTACTTTATATGCAAACAATGTTTTAAAACAAATGCGTAAACAACAAAATGACAGAGCAAAGAAAAGAGTAACGTTATTACATGGCGATGTTGTTCATCATAATTTTTTAGTTCTTAATGATGGTAGTATGAAACTCATTGATTTTGATTTAGGAGTAATTGGTGATCCTTCAGAAGAATTAATCCTCTGGATGCATAGAGTATTACCTACCATTAATTATGATCTAAAGTTACTAATGAAAGAAAATCCGTATTTAATGCAAAACTGCTTACCTAAATTGCACTATTTACAATATCCAAATGAGCTTTTACGTGAATGGTTATTTGTGTTACATTTAGGTGAAATTGAGCGAGAAGCCTTCTTAGACTATTTAATGCCATTTACAGAAAAAGCGTTAAGACATTGGCCTGCTTTAATGAGTGAAATTGAAATTTTACAGAGCTAAAATACGAATCTTCTTATCATGGGATTAAAATCCGTTTTATGATAGAATAATATTTAAATGATTAAGGTAAAGACCGTCTAAAAGGCGGTCTTTCTTTTGGCTTTAAGGAATTTGTTCGGGGAATATACGAACAGTATGATATAATCTTAAACAGTGAAATGTGAGGGATTTACAATGTATGATTATTTAATAGGACAAGTTACACGTATAACTCCAGCGTATATCGCTTTAGAACAACAAGAGATTGGGTGGAAGATCTTCACACCCAATCCCTTTGCTTTCCGCATAAATAATGAAAAACAAAAGATTTTTGTACATATGCATGTTCGCGAAGATGCACAAGACATATTTGGATTTAAGTCTTTGGATGAGAGAGATTTATTCCTGAAACTTATTCAAGTTTCAGGAATCGGACCTAAAGGTGCTCTAGCAATTTTAGCAAGTGGCAATCCAACTCAAGTAATCCAAGCGATAGAACAAGAAGATGAAACATTCCTAGTGAAGTTTCCGGGAGTTGGAAAAAAAACAGCCCGTCAAATGATTCTAGATTTAAAAGGAAAACTTGGATCCCTTCTTGAAACGATTGAATTACCAAGTACCGAAGATGAATTGCCTCTATTTGGAGTAAATGCACACAAACAAGAACTAGAAGAGGCTATTCTTGCGTTAACAGCATTAGGTTATTCTGAAAAGGAATTGTCAAAAATTAAGTCTCAATTAGAAGATCAAGTCAATCTTTCAACGACAGAAGACTATATGAAATTTGCATTACAGTTACTATTAAAACTGAAATAATGGAGGAGGAGGCAATATGTCAAACAGAATTATTTCTAGTGACGCGGATGAGTTTGACGACCAAATCGAACTATCCCTTCGTCCACAAAAGTTGTCGCAATATATTGGCCAACATAAAGTAAAAGAAAATTTGAAAATTTTTATTGAAGCCGCAAGACAACGAGAAGAATGTTTAGACCATGTTTTGTTATATGGCCCTCCCGGTTTAGGTAAAACAACTCTAGCAACAATTATTGCTAATGAGATGAATGTAAATGTTCGGTTAACAAGTGGTCCTGCCATAGAGAGACCTGGTGACTTAGCTGCGATTGTTAGCTCTCTTCAGCCAGGAGATGTATTATTTATTGATGAAATTCATCGTTTACCTCGTGCCATTGAAGAAGTATTATATCCAGCAATGGAGGACTTTTGTCTTGATATTGTGGTAGGAAAAGGGCCCGAAGCGCGGTCGATCCGGCTTGATTTGCCTCCATTTACATTAGTGGGCGCTACAACAAGAGTAGGGGCTTTATCGGCACCATTACGGGATCGTTTTGGTGTTTTATTACGACTCGATTTCTATGATGAGCAATCATTAGAGAATATTGTTATTCGAAGTAGCAAATTATTTAATGTGGAGATGGATCAAAAAGCAGCAAATGAAATTGCGAAACGTTCAAGAGGAACACCCAGAATTGCAAATCGCTTATTAAAACGTGTACGTGATTATGCACAAGTTTTAGGTGATGGAGCTATTACAGAAGAATTAGCTGCACAGGCACTAGAATTATTGCAAGTTGATCCACGAGGATTAGATCATATCGATCACAATTTATTAATTAGCATGATTGAAAGATTTGGTGGCGGGCCTGTGGGACTAGATACACTCGCCGCATCTATTGGGGAAGAAAGAGTCACAATAGAAGATGTTTATGAGCCGTATTTATTGCAAATGGGTTTTATTCAACGAACACCACGTGGACGTATTGCAACAACATTAGCTTATGAACATTTTGGTTATATTAAATCGTAACACTAAATAAAAAGGAAGTATTTATATGAAAGTAGAAGATTTTGATTTCCACTTGCCAGAAGAACTAATTGCACAAACACCATTAGAGGATCGCACAGCAAGTCGCCTAATGATTGTAGACCGAGGGACTGGTGAAGTAGAGCATAGTTATTTTAAACATATTGTAGATCAATTACAAAAAGGGGATTGTTTAGTATTAAACGATACGCGAGTAATGCCAGCTCGTCTTTTTGGTACAAAAGAAGAAACAGGTGCTCATATTGAAGTATTACTTTTAAAACAAGGTAAAGATGATGAATGGGAAACACTTGTAAAACCAGCCAAAAGAGTAAAAGTGGGTACTGAAATTACATTTGGTGAGGGTCTTTTAAAAGCAACGTGTACAGAGGAATTAGATCATGGTGGCCGTCTATTTAAATTTAGTTATGACGGAATATTTTATGAAATTTTAGACAAATTAGGAGAAATGCCATTACCTCCATATATTCATGAAAAATTAGATGATCGTGAACGTTATCAAACGGTATATTCAAAAGAAATTGGTTCAGCTGCAGCACCAACTGCTGGTCTACATTTTACCAATGAAATTTTAGAGCAAATTAAAGATAAAGGAATTGAGATTGTCTTTATTACCCTTCATGTTGGTTTAGGAACTTTTCGACCTGTAAGTGTAGATTCAATTGAAAATCATGATATGCATTCAGAATTTTATAGTGTATCTGAAGAAGCAGCAGAAGTGATAAATCGTACAAAAGCTAATGGTGGGAAAGTGATCGCTGTCGGTACAACATCAACACGTACACTTGAAACAATTGCACAAAAGTACGATGGCGAAATTCGAGCAGAACAGGGTTGGACAAATATTTTTATTTATCCTGGATTTGAATATAAAGCCATTGATGGCCTAATTACGAATTTCCATTTACCAAAGTCTACATTAGTCATGCTTGTAAGTGCACTAACTTCTAGAGAAATTATTCTAAATGCATACAATAAAGCAGTGGAAGAGAAATATCGTTTCTTTAGCTTCGGAGACGCCATGTTTATACGACCAAACCGCTAAAATAAAATTAAATTAATGCAGTATTTTTTATAAGAGAGGAAAAATTAATATTATGACACAACCAGCAATTCGATATGAGTTTATTAAAACTTGTAAGCAAACAGGAGCCCGATTAGGGATTGTCCACACACCACATGGTTCTTTTGAAACACCAGCGTTTATGCCGGTAGGGACACAAGCAACTGTTAAAACGATGTCACCTGAGGATTTAAAAGAAATGGGCGCAGGCATTATTCTATCGAATACTTACCATTTATGGTTACGCCCAGGGAATGATATTGTAAAAGAAGCAGGCGGATTGCACAAGTTCATGAATTGGGACCGTCCAATTTTAACTGATTCAGGGGGATTCCAAGTGTTCTCTCTTAGTGAATTCCGCAAAATTGAAGAAGAGGGCGTACATTTCCGTAATCACTTAAATGGTGACAAACTATTCTTAAGTCCTGAAAAAGCAATGGAGATACAAAATGATCTAGGTTCAGACATTATGATGGCATTTGATGAATGCCCACCATTCCCGGCCACTTATGACTATATGTTAGCATCTGTTGATCGTACAACTCGTTGGGCAAAACGTTGTAAGGAAGCCCATCAACGTCCAGAAGATCAAGGTCTATTTGGAATCGTTCAAGGTGGAGAGTTTGAAGATTTACGTAAACGCAGTGCTGAGGCTTTAGTTGAACTTGATTTACCAGGTTATGCAGTTGGAGGGCTATCTGTAGGGGAACCAAAAGAAATCATGAATCGTGTTTTAGAATTTACAACGCCTTTGCTTCCTGAAAATAAACCTCGCTATTTAATGGGTGTTGGTTCACCAGACTCATTAATCGATGGTGCAATTCGTGGAATAGATATGTTTGACTGCGTATTACCAACACGTATCGCTCGTAATGGTACATTAATGACTTCTGAAGGACGCCTTGTTGTGAAAAATGCAAAATATGCACGTGATTTCGGACCATTAGATCCTAACTGTGATTGCTATACTTGTAAAAATTATTCTCGAGCATATATCCGTCACTTAATTAGAACAGAAGAAACATTTGGTATTCGCTTAACGACATACCATAATTTACATTTCCTACTAAACCTAATGGAACAAGTACGTCAAGCAATACGTGAAGATCGACTAGGAGATTTCCGTGAAGAATTCTTTGAAAAATATGGGTTTAACAAACCTAATGCAAAAAATTTCTAATATTCTATATATTGTTGTAAAATAGCTAAAAATTGTTTGTACCTTAAAAATTAGAGGGAAAAGTAGAAAAATACGAAAATGTTCATAAAAATAATAGTTTCAAATCGCTTTTTTCCTTTTATTTATAATATACTTATATAGTGTGAATTAGAAAGGGGGATTAGTAAAAATGGATACAATTGTTAGTTTACTACCGATAATAATTATGTTCGTAGCAATGTGGTTTATTTTAATTAGACCAGCGCAAAAAAGACAAAAAACTACAGCCCAAATGCAAAATAACTTAAAAAAGGGAGATCGTGTTGTAACGATTGGAGGACTTCATGGCGAAGTGGATGCTATTGAAGACGCTGCAGTTTATGTCCTTGTAGATGGTAAAACACGATTAAAATTTGAACGACAAGCAATAGGACGAGTTATTGCAGATTAATAACAAAGAGGCTATCTAAAAAGTATTTTTAGAAGGTCTTTGTTCGCATAAAAATGGTATTTTAATGTACCCCATTGCAAGTCTAATGCTTTTTGCGAAAATTAATTATATGCGCGAGTTTTGCGGATATTTAATATGAAGTAAAAGAGGTTACCTAGGAATTTTGATTTTCTGGGCAACCTCTTTTAATTTTGCTTAATTTATGAATAGTAACTTTTTTGAAAGCCAACAATGTATTGAGGGGGTGTTGAAAGTGGAAATTTATATTCAAATTCTTTTACGAACCATTTTTTTATATGTTCTTGTTCTAATTGTATTCCGACTTATGGGGAAAAGAGAAGTCGGAGAACTGAGTATCATGGACTTAGTTGTCTTTGTTTTAATTGCCGAAGTTGTTGCATTTGCATTAGATGAATTTGATAAACCAATCTTTGAATCTATTTTTCCAATTCTTGTGTTATTTTTAATTCAATATGCAAACTCATTGTTAACTTTAAAAAGCAAAAAGGTTCGTGATTTAATTGATGGCGATCCCTCTTTAATTGTTAGGGATGGCGTTATTCAAGAAGAAGAAATGAGAAAGCAAAGATATAATCTTGACGACTTATTTCAACAATTGAGAGAAGAAAGGGTGCCATCTGTTCAAAATATTTCCTATGCTTTTTTAGAACCTTCAGGAAAACTATCAATATTCTTGAAAGATGAGGACCCTCTAGTTATACCCCTAATCGTCGATGGAATTATTGTGCATAGACATTTAAAATTAATGCAAAAAGATGAGAAATGGCTGTTAAATTTATTAAAAAAAGAAGGATATGAAAATACTGAAGATATTTTCTACTGTTGTTATGAGAAGCAACAATTACATGTTCAATTAAAGGCGAGTGCGACGAATAATGGATCGTAAAAATTTAAAATCACTCCATTGGAATTGTTTTGTCATTAATAGGAATACTGTAAGAATTAATAGAGTAATCCCACTATTTGTCCAAAAATCAAAATTTAAATAAGGGATTACATATGATTGGATGACGCATGTAACAACAAATAATAAATATGGAATAGCAAAGAATCGGAAACCAGCACTAATCATTTTATGGGAACGAAGTGTTGCAATGTGTAAGAACGATGTTACTAATACTCCGAAACCAATAGCAATAATTGCACCAAATTCTTGTATAAATGGTTGAGATGCTAAAACAAACATGATAAAAAGCTTTCCAAGTCCACCATAAATAGAATTCATCATTGCTGGGCGGGCCTCATCGATTGCCTGTAAAATGGAATGTAGTGGGCTTTGTATATAGTAAAAATAAAAAATAGGCGCTAATACCTTCATAAATCCTCGATTTTCTTCTAAATGAAATAATTTCATTGCAAGCTCATCACCATGAAGGAAGAAGAAAGTAGCAGCATAACAACCGATTATTGAGGATAGGCGTAAAGACATACCAATTCGATCGTTCAATAAAGAATAATTGTTTCTAGCCATTGCATCACTAACAGCAGGAATTAAGACTATAGCCAGTGCATTAGGGATAAATGAAGGGAACAACAATAAAGGAATATGTACACCTGAAATAATCCCATAAAGTGTTGTAGCACCAGCTGCAGTCATTCCTGCTACTGTTAGTGCTTTTAAGAAAACAATTGGTTCTAAAAACCACGTAAATGTACCAAATAATTTACTACCAGCAGAAGGTACAGCGATCCGAAGAAGTGGCATTGCAGGGTAAGGCTTGTTTACTTCTGATTTTGATTTTTTTGGTTTTTTCGAAAATAAATACGTAATGTATAAGTAAACAAAAGAAAAAACTTCTCCAACTGCTGTAATGGCCATTGCATAAGCAGCCGTTAATGTAGGATTTTCCGGTGTTACAAAAAACGGTAATAAAAATGTAATAAGTCCTATACGAATCAATTGTTCAAGCATTTGCGACCAAGCAGTTGATGAAATGTTTGCAATTCCTTGAAGGTACCCCTTTAATACTCCAGAGAAAACAACTACAGGAACAGTTGCTAATGCAATATACAATGTAATAGTGGTTGCTTCATTTTGTAATAGATTCCCCGCCAAAATTGGAATAAAGAAATACAGTAGCGGAATAAATAAAATGATGAAAAATACTGACCATTTAATAGCTGTTTTTAGTACTGCTTGTAATTGCCCGTCCTTTTTTTTCGCATGTAGTTCGGCTACTATTTTCGCAACAGCGATTGGTAGACCAAGTGAAACTAACGAAATAAAGAAGATAAAGGCGGGATATGCAGTCATATAAACCCCTACAGCTTCTTCCCCTGCAATTCGCATAAATTGCATTCTATATACAAAGCCAAAGAGTTTAGATAAAAATATGACGAGCGTAAGAAAAATTGTACCTTTAACGAACGACCCCATTTATTACATCCCTTCTCATATAAAGAAATATCAGATACAATATTTGTATGCTTGTTCTTATATAGTTAAAACTATGGGGTGATTCATTATGAAGATTCTGCACGAAGAGCTTTTCAAAAAAGTATTGCCTGTATTACAAAGCAAGTTAGAGGAAATTAAATATTTTGAGTATGATGGGATTACTACCCAAGATATTTGGAATTATTGTTTAAAGAAAAAGTGGAAAAAACAAGCGATAGATAAACTACCATTATATGGGGTAATTGAAACAATTTATTCAATTAAGGCTTCTGAAATTGTTAGTTTTGCACAGATTCAACAGTTTAAATCAACTAATTGGTTTTCAGAAGCAAACCAAGATGAACTAAAAGAACTATTAAATCCTAAGGTACAAGTAAAGGAATAATTTTACTAGTATCGTAAATTGACATGAGGCAATCAGTGTTTCATAATGAGTTTGTACATAAATAAGAGTAGTGATTTTTTTAGTATGATTTTTATCATACTAAAAATTACGCTTTTTAACGTTTTATATGTAAAGAGTTTGCTTTACATATTACCCGAGGAGGATATTCAATGAAGTTAAAGAGCCGTATTTTTACTTTTGTGCTCATTGTAGTTGTTTTATTTGCTGCAATGGGGGCGACTGTTCAGGGAGTTTTAAAAGATGTAAAACTCGGCTTAGATTTACAAGGTGGTTTTGAGGTTTTATATGAAGTACAGCCACTTAAAGAAGGTCAAAAAATTACACAGGATGTTGTAGCGGATACAACAACAGCCTTAACGAATCGTATTGACCAATTTGGTGTTAGTGAACCTAGCATTCAAGTAGAAGGTGAAAATCGAATTCGGGTTCAGCTTGCAGGAATTGACGATCAATCATCTGCACGTGAATTATTATCGAGTACGGCAAATCTAACATTCCGTGATGTTAATGACAACTTATTACTAGACGGTACAGATTTAAAAGAAGGCGGTGCGGCTGCTTCCTTTGACCAACAAAACCGTCCAATTGTAACACTTACATTAAAAGATGCTTCTAAATTTGCTGAAGTTACAAAAAATATTGCGGCTATGGGTCCAGGCCAAAATTTAATGGTCGTTTGGCTAGATTTTGAAGAAGGTGTAGACTCGTATGCAGCGGAAGCGCAAAAACCTGAGCCTAAATTTGTTTCAGCAGCTCAAGTTTCACAAGTTCTAAATACAACTGATGTCATGATCAGTGGTAATTTCACAGTTCAAGAAACTAAAGATTTCGCAAGTGTTTTAAATGCTGGTGCATTACCTGTAAAGCTTACTGAAGTGTTCTCTACATCAGTAGGAGCTCAATTTGGTGACCAAGCACTTAAATCAACTGTTTATGCAGGGATTATTGGTTCAATACTAATTTTCTTATTCTTGATGTTCTATTATAGATTGCCTGGTTTAATAGCAAATATTACATTAGTTGTTTATATTTATTTAAATTTATTAGTGTTTGTACTTATAAATGGTGTACTTACATTGCCAGGGATTGCTGGTTTAGTGTTAGGGATTGCTATGGCCGTGGATGCAAACATATTAACAGCAGAGAGAATTCGAGAAGAACTACGAATCGGTAAGACTGTTAAACAAGCATTTGCTGCGGGGACAAAATCTTCGTGGTCAGCAATTTTTGATGCAAACGTAACTTCATTTATTGCAGCACTTGTATTGTACTTCTATGGTACAAGCTCTGTTAAAGGGTTCGCTACTATTTTAATTATTAGTATTATCATTAGTTTCATTACAGCTGTCTGGGGTTCTCGTATATTACTTGGATTATTAGTTAATAGTGGTTATTTCGATAACAAGCCAGGCTGGTTTGGAGTTAAGAAAAAGGCAATTCATTCAATCGAAGAAAATGTTAGCTCATTAGATTTAACTACTAATTTCGATAGATTCGATTTTGTTCACACTCGTAAAAGGTATTTTACAATTTCAATTGTCCTAATTTTAGTAGGAGTAATTGTTTTAGGAATCTTTAAATTAAACTTAGGTATCGACTTCTCAAGTGGTACTCGAGTGGAAGTATTAACAGAAGAAACAATGACTGAGGATAGAGTTAGTAATTATATGGAAGAGTTAGGCTATCCATCAGAAGATATTTCGATTTCGGGTGAGAATAAAAATATCGCAGCAATACAATATAAAGAAGACTTCTCACAAGGTGAAATTTTACAATTAAAAGAAGACATGAAAGCAGAATTTGGTGCTGAACCGAATGTAAGTGCTGTTTCAGATGTTGTAGGGAAAGAACTTGTGAAAAATGCAATTTATGCTTTGGTAATTGCAGCAATTGGCATTATTATTTATGTTGCTATTAGATTCGAATGGCGTATGGGTGTCGCAGCAATTATAGGTGTATTGCATGACATCATTCTAATGGTTGCAATCTTTAGTTTTACTCGCTTTGAAGTTGATTTAACATTTATTGCAGCAGTATTAACAGTGGTTGGTTACTCGATTAATGACAAAATCGTTACATTTGACCGTATACGTGAGAATTTAGATCGTACGAAGAAAATTGAGACATCGGAAGATCTTGCGGTTATCGTTAATAAATCACTTAGACAAACACTGGCGCGTTCAGTGAATATTGTAATGAATATTGCATTTGTTGTTGTTGCATTATTATTATTCGGTGCAGAAGCTATCCGAAATTTCTCATTCGCATTGTTCCTTGGTTTATTAGCAGGTACGTATTCTTCAATCTATATTTCAGCTCAATTATGGTATGTTATGATGAAACGCGATTTGAAGAAAAAAGGTACATTAAATGTAGAGAAAAAAGAGAAAAAACAATGGGGTTCAGACGAGCCGATGGTATAATAGAACCTTAATACGTAAAGCAGGATACATATTGTATCCTGCTTTATTATTTTGCAAAACTAATGAAAATATTTAAATAATAGTATAAGTGTCCTATTACATATAGAAATCTTGTATAATGAACTTCGTAAGGGAGTGACAACATGATTGAATCAAAGAAAAATTGGGTTGTTCAACGACCAAATATAGATACTGTAAATAAATTATCAAATGAGTTAAATATATCTACCATCGCTGCAAAAATATTAGCAGCTAGAGGGTTTGAACATGCTGAAAGTGCAAAAATGATGTTAAAAACAAATGCTAATGATTTACACGATCCATTTCTACTAAATGGAATGCAAGAGGCTGTGGACCGTATTGAACAAGCACTTGAAAATGAAGAGAAGATATTAGTTTATGGTGACTATGATGCGGATGGAATTACAAGTACAACTGTAATGATGAATGCATTACTAGATTTAGGTGCAGACGTAGACTTTTGTATTCCAAATCGCTTTACACATGGATATGGACCACATGAAGAATTATTTAGAAAAGCACATGAAGATGGAGTGCAACTTATTATTACTGTCGATAATGGAATCAGTGGAATTGATCCAATCCGTCTCGCGAAAGAACTTGGAATGGATGTAATTGTAACTGATCACCATGAAGCAAGTGATATTTTGCCGCCTGCTGATATTATTATCCATCCTCGAGTGCCTGAAAATCATTATCCCTTTGGAGAATTAGCTGGCGTCGGAGTAGCTTTTAAATTGGCTCATGCTCTATATGGTGAAATTCCTGATCATTTATTTGAATTTGTTGCGATAGGAACAGTAGCAGATTTAGTTCCTTTAGAAGGGGAAAATCGCTATTTAGTACAAAAAGGAATCGAACAGTTGAAATATTCATCAAATCCTTGGATCAGTGCTCTTTGTGAAGTAACAGGAGTTAATCAACGTGAAATCGACGAAGATACTATTGGTTTTTATTTCGGTCCTCGCCTAAATGCGATAGGCCGTTTAGGAGATGCAGCACCTGGAGTTCATTTTTTAATGAGTGAAAATAGTTTGTATGCAACTGAAGGGGCTAAACTATTAAACTTAAAAAATGCTGAACGAAAAGATATTGTAAAATCCATTACTGAAGAAGCGATTGCACTTATCGAATCTAATGAAGAAATCAATCAATCACTTGTTTTAGTTGTTGCAAAAGAGGGATGGAATCCAGGGGTTATAGGAATCGTTGCTTCTCGTCTTGTAGAAAAGTATTACCGACCAACTATTGTTCTATCACTTGATTATGAAAAAGGAACTGCCAAAGGATCTGCAAGAAGTATCGAAGGATTCCATATGTTTAATGAGCTTTCTAAAAATCGAGATATTTTACCTCATTTCGGAGGACATCCAATGGCAGCAGGTATGACGTTCCCATTAGAATATGTTGATGAATTACGTAACCGCCTTCATTTACAAGCAAGCGAATGTTTAACAACTGAATTATTAACACCTAAACTATTTATAGATATTCCATTAGAGTTAAGTGAAATTTCTGTAGAAGCAATTGAGGAAGTAAAAAAATTAGGTCCATTTGGCGTTGGATTTTCAAAACCAACTTACGCATTACAAAATGTAAAAGTTGGATCGATGCGTAAAATTGGTGCTGGGGAAAACCATATAAAAATGGAATTAAAAGATGAATATGGTTCAATTGATGCGATTGGTTTTAATCAAGGAAATTTACATGATGAAATCTCTTATGATGTACAATTGTCATTCGTTGGTGATTTGCAAATCAATGAATGGCAAGGGAGAAAAAAGCCTCAATTTATGATCTCGGACGTTCAAACCGATGAATGGCAATTATTTGATTATCGTGGAAAAGTCCATAGTAAATGGTTAGATTCAATTCCTAAAGAGAAAACTACTTTTATTGCATTTAATAATGAAACAATTAGTTACTACCAATCATTGATTCATTCACCGATTAAATTAGTGGATTCTGATGCTTTAAACAGTGAGTTTTCACCTTTTATTGTGTTACTTGATTTACCAAAAGCTTCTATTGATTTAGAAAAAACAATTGAACAAATTAAACCCAAAAGAATCTATGCGCATTTTTATACACCTGAGTCACAATACTTTAATGGAATGCCAACAAGACAACATTTTAGTTGGTATTATACATTTCTTAAAAAAAGACCAAACTTTAATTTACAGGCACATATTGATCAATTATCAGAACATATTGGGTTAAATGTAGAAAATTTAAAATTTATGACAAACGTGTTTTTTGATCTCGGTTTTGTTACAATAGAAAATGGTCTGACTTCAGTCAACGTCAACGCACCGAAACGTGACTTGACAGAAGCACCTACATATCAATACCGTGTTGAACAACTAGAATTGGAACAAAAATTATTATATTCAACTTTTTCAGAGTTAAAACAATGGTTTGATGTACGAATGAAGGAATATAGCTATTCCTAAGGAGGATTTTTTTATGGATTTAAAAGAATATGTTACAACAGTAGAAAACTGGCCGAAAGAAGGAATCAGTTTTAAAGATATTACAACAATAATGGATAATGGCCCAGCTTTTAAATATGCAGTCGATAAAATTGTTGAATTTGCAAAAGAGGTAGGTGCTGAAATCATAGTGGGGCCTGAAGCTCGCGGATTTATTATTGGGTGCCCAGTTGCTTATGCACTTGAAGTAGGCTTTGCCCCAGTTCGTAAAGAAGGGAAATTACCTCGAGAAGTTGTACGTGTAGAATATGGACTAGAGTATGGTTCAGATGTTCTAACAATGCATAAAGATGCTGTTAAACCTGGTCAAAAAGCGTTAATTGTCGATGATTTGCTAGCAACAGGTGGCACTGTGGATGCAACAATCCAATTAATTAATAAATTAGGTGGAGAAGTTGTTGGCTGTGCATTTATTATTGAATTAGAAGACTTAAATGGTCGCGAAAAAATTGGTAATTATCCAATCAAAACTTTAATTGAATATTAATAACAATAAAGGGGGCTTATCTTTTGGATAGGTCCCTTCTTCAAAAATGGAACTTTGAAATTGAAAGTCCCTAGCTGCAAACAAGCATCTCCTAGATTACCTCAAACAACTGTCGATTTCAAAAAACAGAGTTAAATGCATTTTTCCGCTATTCTCATAAATTGTCATATAATGGTCACAAATTGTGTACAAATTGTGCGGTTTTAAATTGTTTCTTAAACTCTTTATCAACTTACCTTTACATTCAATACATATTTTTTATAAAATTAAATTTATATAACTTTTCGAAAATATTTAATTAGCAAGGTGGACAACGAATGGCGAAAGAGCAAATTTTGACGCCCGAAGATGTATTCGCGAAAGTCAAATTATATATGAACGATGAACATGTCGATTTTGTCAAAAAAGCATATGAAGTTGCAAAAGAGGCTCATAAAGAACAGCTGCGTAGTTCAGGTGAACCTTATATTATTCATCCAATTCAGGTTGCAGGAATTTTAGCAGAGCTTCAAATGGATCCGGAAACAGTTTCTGCGGGATTCCTTCACGATGTCGTGGAAGATACTACGGTTACTAGAGAAGATTTAGTTCGTGAATTTAACGAAGAAGTTGCGATGTTAGTAGACGGTGTTACAAAGCTTGGGAAGATCAAATACCTGTCGAAAAAAGAGCAACAGGCTGAAAATCATAGAAAAATGTTTATTGCGATGGCTCAAGATATACGTGTTATTTTAATTAAGTTGGCTGACCGTCTTCACAATATGCGTACATTAAAACATTTATCTGCTGAAAAACAACGTAGAATTTCAAATGAAACGTTAGAAATTTTTGCGCCTCTTGCTCACCGTCTGGGAATTTCAAAAATAAAATGGGAGCTTGAAGATACAGCATTACGCTATTTAAACCCTCAACAATATTATCGTATTGTTAGTCTAATGAAAAGAAAACGGGTTGAACGAGAAGCTTACTTAGATAGTGTCATGAAAGAAATTAATGTACAGCTTGAAGACGTTGAGATTGATGCGGATATTTATGGACGCCCAAAACATATTTACAGCATTTATCGTAAAATGGTTCTTCAAAATAAACAGTTTAATGAAATTTATGATTTATTAGCTGTGAGGATATTAGTTGATAGTATAAAAGATTGTTATGCAGTGCTTGGAATTGTCCATACGTTATGGAAACCGATGCCGGGTCGTTTTAAAGATTATATTGCAATGCCAAAGCAAAACCTATATCAATCGCTGCATACAACTGTGATCGGTCCATACGGGGATCCTTTAGAAGTACAAATACGTACTAAAGAAATGCATCAGATTGCTGAGTACGGGATTGCGGCTCACTGGGCCTATAAAGAAGGTAAGTCCGTTAACACGAATAAAGAGAGTCTTGATCAAAAACTTACTTGGTTCCGTGAAATATTAGAGTTCCAAAATGAATCTTCAAACGCTGAAGAATTTATGGAATCTTTAAAATTTGACCTATTTTCTGATATGGTGTATGTCTTTACACCTAAAGGAGAAGTTATAGAATTACCTGCTGGTTCAGTACCGATTGATTTTGCTTATCGTGTCCACTCTGAAGTTGGTAATCGAACAATTGGTGCAAAAGTGAATGGTAAGATGGTTCCGTTAGATACACCATTAAAAACAGGGGATATTATAGAAATCCTTACATCTAAGCAATCATTTGGTCCTAGTCGTGACTGGTTAAAACTTGCTCAATCTTCACAAGCAAAAAATAAAATAAAAAATTTCTTTAAAAAGCATTTACGTGAAGATAATGTCGTTAAAGGTAAAGACATGGTTGAGAAAGAAATTAAGGCACAAGACTTCGAATTAAAAGAAGTTCTTACAACGGAAAATATTAAACGCGTGATGGATAAATTCAACTATACAAATGAAGATGACTTGTATGCGGCTGTAGGTGTTGGCGGGATCACAGCTCAGCAAATAGTGAACCGTCTTGCAGAGAAAATGCGTAAAGAACGTGAGCAAGAAGAAGCGTTTGAAAAAATTGTTAAAGAAATGTCTAGTCCTACACAGAAAAAGCGTACTGAATCGGGTGTCATTGTTAAAGGGGTTGATAATTTATTAATTAGATTATCACGTTGCTGTACACCTGTACCTGGTGATGAAATCGTCGGGTTTATTACTAAGGGACGTGGAGTTTCTGTGCATCGTGCGGATTGTCCGAATGTTCAAGAGGGAGAAAATGAAAATCGCCTAATTGAAGTTGAATGGGAGCACGGTCAAATAGTTGAGAGAAAAGAATATCCTGTTGATATTGAAGTATCAGCTTTCGATCGACCTGGAATCTTAAATGACGTTATGCATGCAGTGAGTGAAGCAAAAACAAATATATTAGCTGTTTCAGGAAGAGCTGATCGAGATAAAATTGCAACAATCCATTTAACGATTTCGATTTCTAATATTTCTGGATTGCATAAAGTTGTTGAACGTATTAAACAATTGCCAGATATATATTCAGTACAACGAGTGATTAATTAATAAAATGAGGTTTTAATTATGAAAGTAGTTATTCAACGAAGTAAACAAGCTTCAGTTACAGTAGATGGAAATATTACTGGAGCAATTAATCAAGGTTATGTTCTATTAGTTGGAATTACTCATACAGATACAATTGAAGATATACAGTATGTTGCAAAAAAAGTGGCTGAACTCCGCTTATGGGAAGATGAAGAAGGGAAAATGAATCATTCCATATTAGAACATGGTGGTGATATTTTATCTGTTTCACAGTTTACCTTATATGCTGAAACGAAAAAAGGAAGAAGACCGAGCTTTATAGAAGCTGCAAGACCGGAAGTAGCAAAGCCATTATGGGAAGATTTTAATGAAGCTTTAAGAAATCTTGGGTTAAAAGTTGAAACTGGTATTTTTGGAGCCATGATGGACGTTTCACTTATTAATGATGGTCCTGTTACAATTATTTTAGAATCAAAATAAACTCCAATCTCTATTTAATAGTATTAGCTGCCTCCTTACTGTCATAAGTTACAAATGACAGTATAGGGGGTGTCTTTTTGTTCCAACGAGTTAACTATTTACCAATCGAATTACCGGAAGTTCAATCTGGTGATTTAATTGCTGCTTCGATTGTTAAAGAATTAATAATGGGAAAATCAGGAGAAATGAATAAACTAAATACGTTTATGTTTCAAGCAATGAATTTTCGAGAAAAAATGAAATTGAAGCCATTCTATGATCTGCTTGCAAGTATTACAGCTGAACAACTAGGCATTGTAGAATTAATGGTCTCAGCATTTAATTTACTCAATGTGGGGACAAGTTTCAGAGAAGAAACAGATGTTTCACAGCTTCAACACGAAAATGAAAAAAATCCAATAAAAAAATCATATCTATACCATGATTCAGTAGGAAATTCATGGAGTGGAGAATTAGTGTATTCTACAGGTAATTTAATTCTTGATTTACAACATGTTTTCTTATTAGTAAATAGTTCTCACAAAGAAAAAATGAGGGCTTATGACAGGGCTACGCATCCTGTTGCTAGAGAAGTGATTGGGTATTTACTTGTTCGTGAAGGTGCCCATATTATCGCATTCGCAAAAGCTATTGAAATGGCTACTGGTGTGAATGCTGTAAAGATGTTACCAATCTCTACTACAGAACATCATGTATTTGAAGCGGCGCGAAAGTATGAAGAACGTGGAGATGGTCACGTATTGTATACGTGGAATTTTGTGGGTGATTATAGAGATATCGATAAAATTTGGAAAGGAATTCATCCGGCCACTGGACAACCCTTACTTGTTCTAGAAGGCATACCAGAAGAACGGGGCAAAGTACCAAATTTGAAGGAGTTACAAGAAGAGTATTCACCGGGCATAAGTGCAGATGAATATCAAAATATATTGAAAAGATTGCTTTCAAAAGAGTAAGGAAAAGTTATTAAAGAGAAAAATGGGCGACTCGTTTCTTGAGTCGCCCATTTACTTATTCTTCTAACTGTGCATCAAAGTAGTCAAGGATGCCTTGATAAATTCCTAGGGAAGCTTGTTCCCTATAATAATCAGTTGTAACAGTTCGCTCTTCACTCGGATTACTTAAATACCCTAACTCGATTAAGATTGCATTTTGACGGTTTTCTCGAGTTACTAAATAGTTACCTGGCTGTACGCCGCGGTCTCTAATATCTACCTTTTTAGCAAGTCCGTTGTGTACGTATTCTGCAAGCTCTTGTTGGTATCCGTTTGTATAATAAGTTGTGAAACCAGAAACAGAACTATCATCTGTTGCATCATAATGTATACTAATAAAAGCGTCCGCGTTGTACTGGTGTGAGATGGAAACACGTTTACGCAAATCAACGTAGACATCAGATTCACGAGTTAAATAAACAGTTGCTCCTGCCGCTCTTAGTTTCGCTTTTAAGAATTCAACAGTTTTCAGATTTATGTCCTTTTCTTTCGTGCCTCGTATACCGGTCGTCCCATGATCATTCCCTCCATGACCTGGGTCAATCACAATTGTTACACCTTTTAATGTCCCTTTCTTACGCTCTTCTTGAGTTTCTTGTTGAGTACTAGTATTTACATCCGTAGAAACAACCCAACTCGCAACATAAGCGGGCTCATTATTTACTTTTACCTTATACCAATCGCCCTCCATTGAAATGATCGGGAAGGTTTCACCAGCATTTACATGTGCTACAATGTTGGATGAAGTTGAAGCTTCGCTACGTAGGTTTGTCCCATTGTAAATAATTGTGACTGTTTCATTTTCGGAAGATGAAGAGGATGAAGGTTCGTCTTTTGTAGACTCATTTGCTGGATTTACTTGAGTGGAAAAAGAACCATAAAAACTATAGATCCATCCTAGTGTTCCATCCTTTGATTTAATTTGAACCCAATTATTTTCACGGTCTAATACTTCATATTGCTCTCCCTTATAAATGACACCAAGTTTTTTAGAAGATAGATTTGAAGACTTTCGTACATTCACAGCATCAACTATAACAGTAAACGTATTCGGGTCCGTTTCTACTAGAGTGGAGTCGTTTGTCTGTTCATCTTCTGTTTCTTCAGAAGATGAAGGGGATTGCTCAGATTTTTGTTCATCCGCAATGATAGATATATAATTACTAGAAACCCAACCATTCATGCCATTATAGTTAATTTCAGTCCAGTCGTTTTGTACTTGAATTACGTTTACTTCATCACCTGAAGATAGCTGACCTAATACTGGTCCTGACAGAGAAGGTTCAGAACGAATATTTAGATGATCTACTTGCGAAATCCCAGTACTAGCATAGGGAACTTCTCCTGTCTGATCCTGTTGTTTTGATGTGAGCCATGAAGCTACCCAACCTTCTTGGCCATCAATTGAAACGTGGTACCAATCATCCTGCTTTTCAATAAACGTAAGCTCCTGTCCTTTTCCTAACGTAGTTAGAATTGGATAGGATAATCCGGGCCCATCACGTAAGTACAAAAGTTCTGCTGAAACGATTAACCCTGTAGATTCAGGGTTAGAAGCAAAAGCATTATTTGAACTATATAAATACGGAACGGAAATGGAAACAAATAACATTACTGTCATAATACCCACTATTATTTTGTTTTTCATCTTTTGCTCCTCTCTGAAAAGTTTTAGTAATCTAGGTAGAATTTAGATTATTTCGAGTCTACTATATTGTAAAAGGATTCCTAATAGAAAATCCATAGTTTTTTATATCTAGTTTATATGAGTTTAGTAGGGAAATTGGTTTGTTTGAAGATCTTCATTAACTTTGTCCTATTTAAATTTTTGTATTGCTAAAATTAAATTGAAAATAGTTGACAACTTTATAGGACATATTTAAGATTAGATAGAATGAAAAAAAGTAAAACGCTTACGACCAAGAAAGTAGCAATTACCACTTCTGAATAGAGAGGGAAAGACATAGGCTGAAATCTTTCCTACAGTAAGTAATCGTGAAAAACACTTGAGAGGCTTTCCTTCGAACTGTCAAAGACAAGAGTAGGGGGAAACGGAATCGGCCGTTATCCGACAAATGAAGAGGATGTACTTAATTGAACATCAACTAGGGTGGAACCGCGGAAGAATTTACAAGCTTTCGTCCCTTGCTGTATAAGCAGGGGATGAAGGCTTTTTTTATTTAACTAAGTGTGGCTGATCAATGACCAACATCCCCTAGCTAATGTGATTAGAGTAATTATTGAATTAGAGGAAGGAGACTATAAATGAGTTTTAAGGTACCAAGAGGAACGCAAGACATATTACCTGAACAGACACCGAAATGGCAAAAGGTCGAATCCATCATGAGAGAGCTTTGTCGTGTTTATCGTTACAAAGAAATTCGTACACCAATCTTTGAACAAACTGAGTTGTTCCAACGTGGTGTGGGTGATACTACTGACATTGTTCAAAAAGAAATGTACACATTTGAAGACCGTGGAGGACGTTCATTAACATTACGTCCTGAAGGAACTGCATCAGCGGTTCGTTCATTTGTGGAACATAAAATGTTTGGATTACCAGATCAACCAATTAAACTTTCATATGTTGGGCCAATGTTCCGATATGAGCGTCAACAAGCTGGACGCTATCGCCAGTTCGTGCAATTCGGTGTAGAGGCAATTGGAAGTGCAGATCCTGCAATTGATGCTGAAGTGATATCACTAGCGATGGATATTTATCAAACAGTTGGATTAAAAGACCTAAAACTACTAATAAACTCGCTAGGAGATAAAGAAACTCGAGATGCACACAGAACAGCGTTAATTAATCATTTTAAACCTAGTATCGAAGAATTTTGCTCTGACTGCCAAAAACGCTTAGAGAAAAACCCATTACGTATTTTAGATTGTAAAGTAGATCATGAGCATCCGTTAATGGAATCTGCACCAGCATTAACAGATTATTTAACTGAAGCTTCTGCACTATACTTTGCCGAAGTAAAAAAATATCTTGAGATTCTTGGTATTGAATATGTAGTCGATCCAAACTTAGTGCGTGGATTAGATTATTACAATCACACTGCATTTGAAATTATGAGTACTTCAAAAGGATTTGGTGCAATTACTACATTATGTGGTGGTGGACGATACAACGGATTAGTCGAAGATATCGGTGGGCCAGATGTTCCTGGAATCGGATTTGCAATGTCAATAGAACGTCTACTTCTTGCATTAGAAGCAGAGGGTGTAGAGCTTGATGTTGAAGATGGATTAGATGTATACGTAATTGCAATGGGAGAAGCTGCAAAGCAAAAAGCCGTAGAATTATTAAGTTCATTCCGTACAAAAGGAATTTCAGCAGATATGGATTATATTGATCGCAAAATGAAAGCGCAAATGAAATCTGCTGACCGACTTGGTGCAAAATATGTCATCGTCATCGGTGATACTGAACTTGAAGAAAGTGCAGTAAATGTGAAAGAAATGGAATCAGGAAACCAAGAAAAAGTTGCATTCCATGATTTAGTTAATTACTTACAAAAATAAATTACTTTTTAGATTAATACTGGAGGAAAGACAAATGGCACAAAGAACGCATGCTTGCGGTGAAATCACTGAACAACATGTAGGTGAGAAAGTAGTATTAAAAGGATGGGTACAAAGACGTCGTGATTTAGGTGGACTTATTTTTGTCGATGTTCGTGACAGAACAGGAATCGTTCAAGTTGTTTTTGGCGATGATGCACCTGAAGCTCTTCAATTAGCTGATAAAATTCGTAGTGAATACGTAATAGAAATTGAAGGGGAAATTATTCTTCGTGATGAGAGTCAAGTTAACCCTAATATTAGCACAGGTAAAATTGAAGTAGTTGCCTCATCTATTCAAATTATTAATGAAGCGAAAACACCACCTTTTGCAATTGAAGATAAAGTAGAAGTTGGAGAAGATCTACGTTTAAAATATCGCTATTTAGATTTACGTCGCCCTGCAATGTATAACACTTTCAAGCTTCGTTCTGATATTACGCGTTCGATTCGTAACTTTTTACAAAATGAAGGTTTCTTAGAAGTAGAAACGCCAATCTTAACAAAATCAACACCTGAAGGGGCACGTGACTATTTAGTACCATCACGTGTACATGAAGGGGAATTTTATGCATTACCACAATCACCACAATTATTTAAACAATTATTAATGGTTTCTGGTTTTGAAAAGTACTTCCAAATCGCACGTTGTTTCCGTGATGAAGACTTACGTGCTGATCGTCAACCAGAATTTACACAAGTGGACATTGAAACTTCATTTATGTCAATGGATGAAATTATTGAAATGAATGAACGTTTAATTCAAACAGTTATGAAAGAAGCTAAAGGAATTGATGTTCAATTACCATTCCAACGCATGTCTTATAAAGAAGCAATGGCGCGTTTCGGCTCAGATAAACCGGATGTACGCTTTGGATTGGAATTAGTTCAACTTTCAGAAATCGTAAAAGATTCTTCATTTAAAGTATTTACTGCGGCTGTTGAATCTGGCGGGGAAGTTAAAGCAATCAATGTAAAGGCAAATGCCGACAAGTATACTCGTAAAGATATTGATGCCTTAACTGAATTCGCTAGTATTTACGGAGCAAAAGGATTAGCTTGGATTAAAGTTACGGAAGAAGGATTTACTGGTCCAATCGCAAAATTCTTTGAAGGTCAAATCGTAGAAGACATCATGAAAGCAACTGATGCAGAACCTGGCGACTTATTATTATTTGTTGCAGATCAATCTTCAGTTGTAGCCGCAGCACTTGGTGCATTGCGCTCTAAACTTGGGAAAGAACTTGGTTTAATTGATGAATCAATCTATGCTTTCCTTTGGATTACAGATTGGCCATTACTTGAATACGATGAAGAAGCAGGCCGCTACACTGCAGCTCACCATCCATTTACACGTCCATTTGATGAAGATATTGAAAAAATGGATACAAATCCATCAGAAGTTCGCGCGCAAGCATATGATATCGTTTTAAATGGCTATGAACTTGGTGGAGGTTCACTTCGTATATTTGAACGTGACTTACAAGAAAAAATGTTCGAATTACTAGGCTTTAGTAAAGAAGATGCACAAGAACAATTCGGATTCTTATTAGAAGCATTCGAATATGGAGTTCCACCACATGGAGGTCTTGCATTCGGTCTTGACCGCTTTGTTATGCTACTTGCTGGTCGTAATAACTTGCGTGATACGATTGCATTCCCTAAAACTGCTACAGCAAGTGATTTATTAACATCTGCGCCAAGTGAAGTATCAGATGCTCAATTAAAAGAATTAAATTTAGCTGTAAAAAAATATAGCTAAACTAAGCCTTAAGCTAATGCAGAAAATCACAATCAGTTGTGATTTTCTGTTTTTTTAGCTTCTAATCTTGTAAAGCATCAACAAAAATAAAATTTTTATAATTTTTATAGTAATTGTATTGAATTTTCTGATAATTGATGATATTATTTATTTAACGCGAATCCTGAAGTGTTTGTGAATGCTCTAATAATAGTTTTGACCGAACAATAAATCGTTGGGAGTCCATATTTTGGTTTGGCAAACAAGCCCTGCACACTATAAGAGGGACGTTTAAAGAATTGAAGCGGACACCCCCCTGCAAGGGCTGCGGGTTCAAAACGTCTGGCAATGCGGCACAATCGGGATTCGCCCTAATATTAAAAAATACATATAAAAAAAGTGTTCTATAACGGGCACTTTTTTCTTTTTGTCTTTCGGAAGTTGTGAATAATTAAGGTCCTGCAACCCAAAGTCCACTTTCCCCTTGCGGAGTAGTTTTTTCAAGTGTTATAATTCCGAGTATGAAAATTAGAATGCGAGGCAAAAGATTATGTTACATCAATTTTCAAGAAACGAACTAGCTATTGGAAAAGAAGGACTTGAAAAATTAAAGAGTAAAACGGTCGCAATATTAGGAGTGGGTGGAGTAGGCTCCTTTGCTGCTGAAGCATGTGCAAGAAGTGGAATTGGGCGGATTATTTTAGTCGATAAAGATAATGTTGATATTACTAACGTAAACCGTCAACTTGTTGCTTATCTTTCTACAGTCGGAAGATCCAAATCAACAATTATGAAGGAACGTATTGCTGATATTAATCCAGAATGTGAAGTAATTGATATGCAAATGTTCTATACAGAAGAAACGTATGAGGAATTTTTCGATAAAGGTATCGATTATGTGATTGATGCTTCAGATACAGTAATGTATAAAATTCACTTAATGAAGGAATGTTTAAAACGTAATATTCCAATTATTTCAAGTATGGGTGCTGCTAATAAAATGGATCCAACACGATTCAAAATCGCGGATATTTCTAAAACTCATACAGATCCACTAGCAAAAGTCATCCGTACAAAGCTTAGAAAAGAAGGAATTAAAAAAGGTGTAATGGTTGTATTTTCAGATGAATCACCAATTGTTGTTAGAGAAGATGTAGTTGGTGAAGTTGGGAATCCAAATGCTACTATTCGTAAATCAAAGATGCCACCGTCATCAAACGCTTTCGTTCCATCTGTAGCTGGATTAATTGCTGCTAGCTGGGTAATAAATGACATTCTTAAAGATATAAAAATAAACAGAGTACAACAATAATCTTTTGGTAGCAAAATCAAGAGTGGTGATTTTGCTACTTTTTATTTTCCTATAATTAGATGTTGAAAATTACATTTAATTTACATAAATATTATATCGGAATAATAATTACGTTGGAAATTTTTATATTAATAGATTAAAAATTGTTTATTTATGTTCGGAATATTGTAGAAAATGATTCAAATCAGCAATCATATTTCAATTTTTGCGTTATTTTCTATATTCGGAATAATGTTCTAGTGATTATTGGTATAGTAAACATATAGCCAACCGGGAAAAGGGGAGTGAGATAATTGGTTTTAACGATTGAAATTAAAAACAATCTTTTAAATGTATCTCAACTGCAAGAAAAGATGGACGAAGTAATATTTGATAATATCGATACTTCGCATAACTGGAAAAAAGCCTATCATGATTTAGATGTACTATTTAACCAACTTGTTTCTTATTATAAAAACTATGTAGAACAAAATGATGGGAAGTTACCTAAGTCTAATTTATACTGGGCATTATTTATGGATGTAGCTGCACGTTTAATGTATTTTAGAGCCCTTTCGAAAAAGAATTTAGTTAATTTAAATGATTTATCTGAAAAAGAGAATGTATTATTCCTATTAAAGAATGCTGTGAATTGTCTCTCAAACGTTCAAAAAAGAAATAAAGAACTCTTAGAAGAAATTAGTCATACTTATGAAGAACTTGATTTAATGGATGGAGCTAAGGGGAATTTTAAGATATTTTATTATTCTCAAGACTACCAATTAGATGAATGCTTAGCAGCGTTTTATGAACTGCACATCGGAACAAAAGCAGATACTATAAATTAAAAATTTAGCAAAAATAGACAAAGTCATTATGACCTTGTCTATTTTTTAATCTAAAGATCATATGTTTTGATTTGAACATTTAACTTAGACATTATTTGGAAGATTTAAAATTTTTCAGTCTATCATAGATGGCAGCCATTCGCTTTTCATCTCCTGCAATCACAGGTTTATAGAATTCAACATTAATTAAGTTATCAGGTAAATACTGCTGATCTACCCAACCGCCAAAAGTCCCAATTGGCGTATCGTGAGGATACTTATATCCAACGTGTCCAAGTACCTTTGCACCTTCGTAATGGGCGTCTCGTAGATGTGAAGGAATATCGCCTGTTTTCCCTTCGTGAATCGAAGCAATTGCAGAGTCTAAGGCACTGTATGCAGAATTGGATTTGGACGATAAGCACATCTCAATAACAGCGTTTGCAAGTGGAATTCTTGCTTCAGGTAGCCCAAGAACCTTTGCAGATTCTGTTGCAGCATATACATGTGCCCCCACATCTGGATTTGCTAATCCAATATCCTCATAGGCCATTACAAGTAACCTTCTGCAAACTGCTATTAAATCTCCATTTTCAAGAAGATGTGCTAAGTAATAAAGCGCGGCATTTGTATCACTACCGCGAACTGATTTTTGTAAAGCAGATAATAAGTTATAAAAATGTGATCCGCCTTTATCGCCGTAAACACCGATTCTTTTTGAAAGATGTTCGATGATATGATCTTTAATTATTATTTTTCTATCAACTTCATCTGAAGCATAGTAAATGGATTCAAGTAGAGTTAATGATTTTCTCGCATCACCGTTAGCGGCAATGGCTATTTTTTCAATTTGCTCGTCCGAAATTTCAATGTCTATTTTTCCAAGTCCGCGTTCTTGGTCTGTTAATGCGTTTCTAATCAACTGTTTTATATCTTCGATGGTATGTCGTTTTAATTGTAGGATTTCACCACATCTTGAACGGATGGCTGGGTTCACATCGTGAAAAGGGTTTTCTGTCGTTGCACCAATTAAAACAATAGAGCCATTCTCAACATGTGGTAGCAAAGTGTCTTGCTGTAATTTATTAAACCGATGGATTTCATCTAAAAATAAAATAACTTTTCCTACAAGTCTTGCTTCCCCAACGATTTGCTCGATATCCTTCTTACCTGCATGAGTTGCATTAAGTGAAAAGAATGGAAGCTTCGTATTTCCTGCGATGGCGTGGGCAATCGAAGTTTTCCCTATACCTGGTTCCCCATATAACAACATTGATGGGACGTGTCCATTTTGAATCATTTTATATAATGTTGTTTCTTTTCCTATGATATGCTGTTGTCCTACGACTTCATCTAAATTGCGAGGACGCATTCGAAAAGCTAATGGCTCATTTTGCATGTCAAAATCCTCCGATCTTTTCAATAGATACACTAATAATAGACCTTTTCCGAGTGGAATTAAAGGAGTTATGGTATACTTGAGCATATGAATGGACAAGAAAAAAAGAGGTGTTATAATGAAAATTTCTACAAAAGGTCGTTATGGATTAACAATTATGATAGAACTTGCAAAGCATTATGGAGAGGGACCGATTCCTCTGCGTCAAATTGCTGCTGAGAAAGAGCTTTCTGAAGCATATCTAGAGCAATTAGTTTCTCCATTAAGAATTGCAGGTCTAGTAAAAAGTGTGCGTGGGGCATATGGAGGATATTTGTTAGCACTTCCACCTTCAAAAATCTCCGCAGCTGATGTTATTAAAACGTTGGAGGGACCAATTCAACCAGTTGAAGGTATTGAAAATGAAGAATCTCCCCAAAGAGAATTATGGATTCGGATCCGTGATGCCGTTAAAAATGTTCTTGAGACAACGACAATTGATGACTTAGCAAAACATAAGGACGATAATGATTACGATGGTTATATGTTCTATATTTAACCATAATAAAAAACATAGTTTAAATTATTTAGCAGTATAAAGGAGTTTATGATTTACGATGGAATCCATCTATTTAGATCATGCTGCCACGTCGCCAATGCATCCGGATGTAATCGTTGAGATTCATAAGGCAATGGAGTCAGTATATGGTAATCCTTCAAGTATCCATACAGCTGGACGTGCAGCACGTAAAGTTTTAGATAACGCTCGTTCCACATTAGCTAAAGCAATCGGTGCAAAAGATAATGAAATTATTCTAACAAGTGGTGGTACTGAAGCTGACAATACAGCGATTTTTGGGACAGCATATGCTAATCGTTCAAAGGGCAAACATATTATTACAACACAAATTGAACATCATGCAGTACTGAATGCTTGTGAAAAGCTTGGAAAAGAGGGCTTTGAAGTTACTTATTTACAAGTTGATCGAACAGGTCGGATTTCAGTTGATGAGTTTAAGAAAGCACTACGTGATGATACAATCCTAGTGACGCTTATGTACGGAAATAATGAGGTAGGGACAACTCAACCAATTGCAGAGATTGGACAATTATTAAAAGAACATCAAGCAGTCTTCCATACTGATGCAGTTCAAGCATTCGGTATTGAAAAACTAAATGTCGATGAACTAAACGTCGACTTATTGAGTGTTTCAAGCCATAAATTAAACGGTCCTAAAGGAATTGGTTTTTTATATCAGCGAACTGGAATACCTTTAGCAGCTACTTTTTATGGAGGATCCCAAGAAAAAAAACGCCGAGCAGGGACTGAAAATGTACCAGCAGCAGTCGGATTTGCTAAGGCTGTTGAAATTGCACAAAACGGACTTCAAGAAAAACAAAAAACGTATCAGCGTTATCGTGAAATTTTTATAGATGTTCTAAAAAGTGAACAGCTCTCCTTTGAAGTAAACGGTCATGAATCGTACTTCTTACCACATGTACTAAATATTAGTTTTAAAGGTATGGAAGTTGAATCGTTTTTAGTAAATCTAGATATTGAAGGAGTCTTTGCTTCAAGCGGGTCAGCTTGTACAGCTGGTTCAATAGATCCTTCACATGTACTTGTTGCCATGTTTGGAGCAGGTACTGAAGAGTTGCGTAATTCAATTCGCTTTAGTTTCGGAATCGGATTAACAGAAGAAATGATTAAAGCAGCAGCTATAAAAACAGCAAAAATAGTTAAAAGACTTGCGAATTAACATAGAAAAGGTGAACACAATGGTAGAAACAAGAGACCCATCACAAATTCGTGTTGTAGTTGGAATGTCAGGAGGGGTCGATTCGTCTGTTGCTGCCTATTTATTAAAGAAACAAGGCTATGACGTAATCGGTATTTTTATGAAAAACTGGGACGATACCGATGAATTTGGTGTATGTACGGCAACAGAAGATTACGATGATGTAATTAAAGTATGTAATCAAATCGGGATTCCTTATTATGCGGTAAATTTTGAAAAACAATATTGGGATAAAGTATTTTCTTATTTCCTAGAAGAATATAAAGCAGGGCGTACCCCAAACCCAGACGTCATGTGTAATAAAGAGATTAAATTTAAAGCATTTCTTGAACATGCACTTAAATTAGGGGCAGATTATTTAGCAACGGGACATTATGCACGAGTTGAAGAACGCGATGGAGAAGTAGTCATGTTGCGTGGGGTAGATAATAATAAAGACCAAACGTATTTTTTAAACCAACTTTCACAAGAACAGTTGAAGCATGTAATGTTTCCTATAGGAAATATCGAAAAGAAAGAAGTTAGAAAAATTGCTGAAGAAGCTGGTCTTGCTACAGCAAAGAAAAAAGATTCTACAGGTATTTGCTTTATTGGCGAACGAAACTTTAAAGAATTTTTAAGCCAGTATTTACCTGCGCAACCAGGAAAAATGGAAACATTTGATGGAAAAGTGATGGGGCAACATGATGGCTTAATGTATTACACAATTGGTCAACGTCATGGTCTTGGCATTGGTGGCGAGGGCGAGCCATGGTTTGTTCTAGGGAAAGATTTAGAGAGAAATGTCCTTTATGTTGGACAAGGTTTCCACCATGAATCTTTATATTCAACTTCATTAACTGCGGTAAAAATGGGCTTTACAACTAATAAACCAAAAGAAAAAGTTTTTAATTGTACTGCAAAATTCCGTTACCGCCAAGAAGATACTCCGGTAGAGGTGGAACTGCTAGAGGACGGTCGTGCACATATTACCTTTGCAGAACCAGTTCGTGCCATCACACCTGGCCAAGCCGTTGTTTTATATAATGGCGACGAATGCTTAGGTGGCGGAACAATTGATGAAGTTTTCAAAGATAGTGAAAAGTTAACATACGTTGGATAGGAATTGTTTAGACGACTGAATATAGTCGTCTAAAATTTTGTTATGTTGGAGAGGGTTACATGGATTTTAACGAAATCGGGATCAAAGCATTTCAGGAAAAACGATATGAAGATGCAGCAAAAGCATTTACTGAAGCAATTGAAAATAACCCTGATGAAGCAATAGGGTATATCAATTTTGGAAACTTACTGGCAGTAATGAATGATGAAGAGAGAGCAGAACGCTTTTTCCAAAAAGCAATCACAATTGATGAGACTGCAGCTACAGCATATTATGGTCTAGCAAATTTATACTATAATGCGGAACGTTTTATTGAAGCGGCAAAATTGTATCAAAAGTCTATTGACCATGGTATTGAAGGCGCTGATGCTTACTATATGTTAGCAAAATCATTTGAACGAGAAGAAAAAGTTAAGCTTGCGTTACCATATATGCAACGTGCTGCTGAGCTAGCGCCAGATGACTTGCAAATTCGTTTATCGTATGGAATTTTACTTTGTTCTTTAGAAATGTTTGATCTTGCGAAAGTAGAATTAGAATATGTCTTAGAAAAAGACGAGAAGAATGCAGATGCCCATTATAATTTAGGTGTGTTATATGCTGTTTCTACAGAGCAAAGTGATCAAGCGCTACATCATTTAAAAGAAGCTTATACGTTACAACCTGAATTTACACAAGCGAAGTACATTTATGATATGGTAAGTCAAAGATTTAACTAATAGAACAATTTAAGTCGGCCTTTATTGGTCGGCTTTTTTTTATCAAAATGAGTTGGGAAAAAAGAAAAAATATAGAAATATAGAAAAAGTGTGAATACATTTTTAAATCAAGATGAACACCTTTTTTTGTTAAACTTATATAAGTTTTATTTGTTAGTCGTCTGACTTATGAATATACATAGTCTATGAAGTAGGTGTTTTATGAATATTTTGTGGGGAATTTTTGGTATTCTAGTTGTCGTTTTGATCGCAATTTTATTTTCAATGAATCGTAAAGCAATAAATTGGAGAACGATTTTTGGGGGATTAGCGATCCAATTAGCCTTTGCTTTTGTCGTTTTAAAATGGGAATTTGGACGAGAAGTTTTAATGAGAATTTCAGAAGGGATACAAAACTTAATTAATTATGCAAATGAAGGAATTACTTTTGTTTTTGGGCCTTTAGCAGACACAGAAGCAACTGGTTTTGTATTTGCCATTCATGTTTTAACCGTAATTATTTTCTTCTCGGCATTAATTTCTGTTCTTTATTATCTCGGTATTATGCAAATTGTGATTCGTATTCTTGGAGGGGCTTTATCTAAATTATTAGGAACGAGTAAGGTGGAATCTGTAAACTCAGCTGCAAATATATTTGTTGGTCAGACAGAAGCTCCATTAGTAATTCGACCATTCTTAGAAAAAATGACGAAATCAGAACTATTTGCAGTAATGACTGGGGGGTTAGCTTCAGTTTCTGGTTCAGTATTAGTTGGATACTCATTATTGGGGGTTCCGTTAGAATATTTAATTGCTGCTAGTTTTATGGCAGCGCCAGCCGGATTAGTTATGGCAAAGTTAATGTTACCTGAAACAGAAAAAGTGGATGAATCAAACTTTAGATTAGACAAGGGGTCAGACTCTGCTAATGTCATTGATGCTGCAGCTCGTGGTGCGGGAGATGGCTTGAAATTAGCTGTGAATGTAGGAGCTATGTTATTGGCATTTATCGCATTAATTGCTCTTCTTAACGGGATTTTAAGTGGTATTGGTTCCATTTTTGGTTTTGAACATATTACATTAGAGGGTATACTTGGATATGTCTTTTCACCATTAGCCTTTGCAATTGGGGTACCTTGGCAAGAAGCCGTTACGGCAGGTTCCTACATTGGGCAAAAGCTAGTTTTAAATGAATTTGTTGCGTATTCAAATTTTGGGCCAGATATTCCAAATTTATCGGATAAGACAGTGATGATCATTAGTTTCGCATTATGTGGTTTTGCAAATTTAAGTTCAATGGCTATACTGATTGGTGGTCTGGGATCAATGGCACCAAACCGTCGTCCAATTATAGCGAAAATGGCAGTAAGAGCAGTATTTGCTGGGACACTTGCTTCTTTATTAAGTGCAGCAATTGCAGGAATGTTTATATAAAAGTAAGGCGTGTAAAAATCTACACGCCTTTTAATTTATTTCTTTTTACAATAAGAAACAACGTCTTGATAAGGTAGATCTCCACCGAATATATCAAGTGCACTACCAATAGTTACGTGAAGTTTTCCATCTGAAAGTTTTTCGAACTTTTGAAGGTCCTCAAGGGAACGTACCCCACCAGCATAGGTTGTTGGAATGGATGTCCACTTCGCAAGATCACTCACTAATTCTTCTTGCATTCCGCTTCTTTTTCCTTCTACATCTACAGCATGAATTAATAATTCATCACAAAATTGTTCGATGTAGGGAATTGATTCAGCATTTACTTCAAAGTTACTAAATTTCGTCCACTTATCTGTTACAACAAACCATTTATCCTCTCGCTTTTTACAACTTAAATCAATTACAATATGTTCTTTTCCTACTTCATCAATCAACCTATTTAATCGTTCCAAGTCTAATTGACCATCATGAAATATATAAGAAGTGACAATAACATGTGTTGCCCCTGCATCGATATACTTCTTGGCATTTTCGGCAGAAATGCCACCACCTACTTGTAAACCACCTGGATAGGCTTTAAGTGCAAGTAGAGCAGCTTCTTCATTACCAGTCCCTAACATAATGACGTGTCCGCCAGTTAAACCATCATTTGCAAACATCTTAGCAAAATAGGTAGAATCATTTTCAGAAATAAAATTTTCAACAACCGACTGGTCTTTATGACCTAGTGTACTCCCGACGATTTGTTTTACTTTCCCATCATGTAAATCAATGCAAGGTCTAAATTCCACGAAATCTCACAAACCCTTCTTTAATAATTCATAAATAAATACTAGTAATTGTCTCTTTAACCTAAGAAATTCACTATATAAATGGTAGAGAATTCAACATTGTATATCACCAACTTATCCTTTTGGGAGGAGGAAGTATATGAGTTAAATGAAGTGAATTAAAGAGCCAATAGGTTAAAAATATCATATCATTCATCTTCCAAAATATCGAGTTCCCATTGTTTAATAGGAATAAGTAAGACAGCTTAGTAAGGTTATGATAAAATCGAAAGTACGAAAAATGTAATTAATGTAATTAAAGGGGGCGTACAAGGGTGGCAAATCATTTGAATTTATTTGAAGTGAATCAATTGTTCGTACTTGGCCGTCCAATCGTTTCCATTTTCCATAACCCAACAAATATGTATTCGATTGTCCGGGTGAAAATTCAAGAGACCAATTTACAATATAGTGATAAGGAAATCATTGTTGTTGGTTATTTTCCAAAATTAACAGAGGATGAATTATATCGTTTTACTGGTAATTTAAAATCACATCCAAAGTATGGACTACAATTCCAGGCTGAAACCTTTGAAAAGGAGGTCCCTGCAACTGAGCAGGGGGTCGTGCATTTTCTTTCTAGTGATTTGTTTCCTGGAATTGGACAAAAAACTGCAGAACTCATAGTTGAAAAACTTGGAACGGATGCAATTAAGAGAATTATGGAAGACGCTGAAGCATTAGATGTGATTCCTCGCTTAAATGACGATAAAAAGCTAATGATTCGTCAAACGTTACAAGAAAACCTAGGACTAGAACGAATCATGATTCAATTAAGTCAATGGGGGTTCGGTCCACAATTAGGAATGAAAATCTACCAAAATTATCGTGAGGAAACAATTCAACTATTAACAGAAAATCCTTATCGACTAATTGAAGATATCGAAGGTGTTGGATTCGGGCGAGCTGATGAACTTGGAGCTAGACTTGGAATTACAGGTAATCATCCTGATCGCATTAAGGCAGCGGTATTACATATTTTAACGAATGCGGCATTATCAGAAGGACATGTGTTTCTAGATGCAGAGCATGTTTTGCCAGATGTTAAAAAGATGCTAGAGCAGAGTCAAACTGAAGTAATTCCGTATGAGTCAATATCCGAAGCAGTAATTGAAATGCGTGAGGAAAGTAAAATTTGTGGTGAAGAAACAAGACTTTATTTACCATCTCTTTATTTTAGTGAAATCGGGATAGCATCTAAAATAGTAGATTTGCTAAAAACAAATGAGTCTCAACAACGATTTTCAAAAGATGAAATTCGAAAAGCAATCGGTGAAGTTGAAGAGCGATTTGAAGTGTCCTACGCGGAAACACAAGTTCAGGCCATTGAATGTGCACTAAATTCATCTGTCATGATATTAACAGGGGGACCTGGTACGGGGAAAACTACTGTTATACGAGGTCTCGTAGAAGTCTATGCGGAACTTCATGGTTTATCTTTAAATCCAAAAGAATATGCGCAAAAAGAAGAGCCATTTCCAATTGTATTAGCAGCTCCAACAGGAAGAGCAGCAAAACGTTTAGCAGAATCAACGGACCTACCTGCCATGACAATTCATCGACTTCTTGGTTTTAATGGACAGGAAAAGGAAGAAGAGACTGAAAGGGAAGTTGAAGGGCGACTTATTATTATTGATGAGATGTCCATGGTAGACACGTGGCTAGCTCATCAATTACTAAAGAGCATAGGTGAAGATGCACAGGTAGTATTTGTTGGCGACCAAGATCAACTTCCACCTGTTGGACCTGGTCAAGTATTAAAAGATTTATTAGCTTCCAAACAAATCCCAACAGTAGAATTAACGGATGTTTATCGACAGGCGGAAGGTTCAACAATAATAGAATTAGCCCATCAAATTAAAAAGGGTACTATTCCGCAGACATTAACAGATAAAACAACAGACCGCTCTTTTATTAAAGCATCTGCTGATCAAGTAGCAAATGTTGTAACTCAAATCGTAAAAAGTGCAATTACAAAAGGACAATCCATTCGAGATATTCAAGTACTTGCTCCTATGTATAAAGGACCTGCTGGAATTGACATGTTAAATAAAAAAATTCAAGAACTTGTCAATCCGAATGTAGATGGTTCAAGGAAGGAACTTGCTTTCGGAGATGTGGTATACCGTATCGGCGATAAAGTATTGCAGTTAGTGAATCAACCGGAGAGTAATATCTTCAATGGTGATATGGGTGAAGTAATCGCAATAATCCGTGCAAAAGAGACAATCGAAAAACAAGATTTACTGCTTGTTTCCTATGATGGGAATGAAGTGACTTATCAACGTGGAGATTTAAATCAAATTACTTTAGCCTACTGCTGTTCGATTCATAAATCTCAAGGTAGTGAATTCCAAACGGTGATTATGCCAATAGTACGCGGCTATTCAAAAATGCTCCGTAGAAATCTTTTATATACAGGAATCACACGTGCTAAAAACTTCTTAATCTTGTGTGGAGAACCTGATGTACTTTCAGTAGGTCTAGCAAAAACTGACGATTTACAACGATTAACGAGTTTAAGAGCAAGACTGAATCCAATGATGGTTGATGAAGTAATAGTTGAAGAAAAAAGTGACTACAATCCAACAACCGTAAAGCAATCTTTACCGGAAGAATCTAATCCAGTACCTAAAATAGAACAGCAGGAAATGTTTACGATGCGCGGTAAAGCTATGGAGCCCGTGTTAAATACTGAAACTGCACCATATATACATCCTTTAATTGGAATGGAAGGCGTAAGCCCATATGATTTTTTGGAAGATGATTAATTGAGCTCATCACATATTTAAAAGAAATACATTCCTTTTTAAGAAGAAAACACTATTTTTCTCAATTGAGAAGAATGGTGTTTTTTTATGTTTTGCCTACATTTAAAAAGAGTAGAAAATATTCTAAAATGTACTATTTCAAAACACCTTGTAGAGTGAATAAGGGAAATAAGATTTTGCTATACGACTTAACGAAAGATAAGTACAAATTGAATTAACTAGTAGAATACTCACTTAATAATAATTATGTCTAAGTTCGATATCGGTATTATGCAATTCTTTTGAATGACAAGTTTCCTCGAATTTACGCATAAATTTAGATGTATGACAAAACGAAAGGTGGAATGAAGTGTTCCATTCATCAATTTCTCATCCTATTACTCCAAGCTACCGTGTCATTACAGTAACGGGAAACAGTGAATTAACAGTTAGGCCGACGATTGCAGAAGTACAAATTGAAGTAAGTACACAAAATATGGATATAGCGACAGCGCAGAGAGAAAATGCTAGCCTTACTAATCAAGTCATTCAATCCCTTCTTGTTCTTGGTATTGATCGAGATGACATTCAAACTGCTTTTTTTAATGTAATGCCTCGTTATGATTATGTGGACGGACGTCAAGTATTTAGGGGGTATGAAGTTCGAAATGCTATAAACGTAACAGTAAGAAACTTAAGCGATGTAGGTGTTATTATTGATACTGCCATTCAGAATGGTGCCAACCGAATTTCATCTTTAAAGTTTAAAGTTGAGGATGAGTCACCTTATTATGAAAGAGCATTAAGCTTAGCAATTCAAGATGCGAATTCAAAGGCAAGTGCGATTGCACGTTCATTAGGGTTAAATTATATGCCCCAACCAATTGAAGTAACAGAACAAAGTGTAGGAGGTCCTATCTTGTTCAAAACTGTTGCCTTTACGGAGCAAGCTATAGAAACGCCAATTGAACCAGGAACCATTACAATCAATGCAACAGTTCAAGTGAAGTATCAATATTAAAAAAATATTTTTATAAAAAAGTGTTACATCATTGGATAACATTTGTGAGAAGGCTTTAATCTTGATCAAACTATCTTAAAACGAATTTTCACATTAAAAGCAATTCAATTTATCAAATGCTATAGATGGAAACAATGTTTATAATGAAGTAAATTATTTGTTTTAAACTTAATATTAACGGAGGTACCCAATGGCAAAATACGAACAAAAAACTAAGCAAACAGACAATAGTGTGATTGAATTTATTGAAAGCGTAGACAGCCCTAAAAAACGAGAAGATGCTTATAAATTGTTGCAAATCTTTGAGGAAACTTCGGGGTACGATGCAAAAATGTGGGGTCCCAGTATTATTGGGTTTGGATCATATCATTATAAATATGCTACGGGTCACGAAGGGGATGCTCCATTAGTTGGGTTCTCACCAAGAAAAGCAAAAATTAGTTTATATTTTGCAACAGGAGATACAGAAAGAGAGGAGACTTTACAACGTTTCGGTAAACATACTACAGGTAAAGCATGTGTTTATATTAATAAAGTCGCGGATATCGATGTAGAAGTGTTAAAAGAACTTATTGCTCAATCTATTACGTTTTTAAGAAAAATGTACCCAGAGAATTAATAAATAATTTGCTGAAACCTTTTATTCTGTAGCTCGTAAATGTAATAGTGAAAAACGATTAGATGGGAGAGCTTTGAATGTCATTTTTTAATAAAGTGTTAGCAAGTATTGGTATAGGTGCAGCTAAGGTTGATACGAAACTTGAAAAATCTTCATATGTTGCTGGAGAAACAGTTCGTGGGGAAGTAGAGGTATACGGTGGCAATATTGACCAACAAATTGATACAATTTACTTAACTTTATATACAACTTATATTAAGGAAGTAGACGACAATAAATTCACAGCAACAGCTCCAATTCAAAAATATAGAGTAAGTGAACCATTTACTATTCAAGGTAATGAAACAAAAATTATTCCGTTTTCATTTGTAATTCCAATAGATGCACCAATTACAATCGGAGCAACAAGTGTTTGGGTTACGACAGAATTAGATATTCGCAGTGGTGCAGATGCAAAAGATAAAGACTTTATTGAAATTCGCCCGTCTAGAATTGCAACAGCAGTACTTGAAGAAGTCCAACAACTTGGTTTCAGATTAAGAAAAGCAGATTGTGAACAGGCATCTCGTCGATTCCTTGGTCATTATCCATTTGTCCAAGAATTTGAATTTGCCCCATATAGTGGAATGTTCAGGGGAAAATTAGATGAACTTGAAGTTGTTTTTTTATCGCAAACTGAGCAGTCTGCAGAGCTATTACTACAAGTGGACCGTAAAGCTAGGGGGTTAGGAGGTTTTTTAGCAGAAGCATTGGATGCTGATGAAAGCTTCGTAAGAGTGTCAATTACACAACAAGATTTACATAATTTAAATGATAAATTAAGAAATGTTATTTCGCGATATGTGTAAATTAGAAAAGCTCAAGGGAGTGTCCTTGAGCTTTTTTCATTGCATTACTATCTTAAAAGTTAGTTAACTGTCATTGTCCGAGTAACACTAACGGCTCCTTTTGCATCCTTCGATGTAACAGCAAGCTTAATGCCCTTTTTTTGTTTAGGAATTGTAACTTTAAATTTGCCGTAGCGATCGGCTTTTGCAGAGTAATTTCTTGCCCCAATTTTTACGCTAACTACAGCATATTTTTCTGTAGAACCTGTTATATTTGTTGAATATGTTCTGATTGGGTTAACAATTGGTATATTTGGCGCAACTCTAGTAACCATCACTGTTTTCGTTGCACTTACTAGACCTTTCGCATCTTTTGCAGTGATAGTGAACTTAGCACCACTGTTTTGAATAGGTATAGGGATCTTGAAAAGCCCCTTCGCATCCGATCTGATATTTAATATTTTTGCTCCAATTTTAACTGACACTAAAGAGTTTTTTTCAGCCTGACCTATAATGTAAGAAGATTTATTTGTAACAGTATTTACTGTTGGAATATTCGGTGCAACTCTCAGTACAGCAATGGTATTCGGTGCACTGATTTTACCAGTAGTATCTTTTGCAGTCACATATAGGGTCGTACCACTAATCTGAATCGGGATTGCAACTTTATAATTACCGTAGGAATCGGCTTTTCCATGATAAGAATTTTTTCCGGCAGTTACCGTTATAGTAGCAAGCTTTTCGGTTTTGCCAGATACAATTGCTGCTTTATTACTAACTGTGTTCACGGTTGGTCGATCAGGTGCTACTTTTGTTACAATCAATTTCATTTCCGAACTTCTTAACCCTACTTGGTCTAGCATTGTAATTGAGAGGGTAGAACCAGCATTTTGAATAGGTATTTTTAGACTAAAGTAACCAGTACTGTCCGTATTAAAGATATATTGTTCAGATTCTGTTTTAATAATACCGTTAATATTGGGGTCGCTCTTTCCTGTAATGATAGTAGATTTATTGTTTATGCTGTTTACTGTAGGTTGTGATGGTGGAGTTACATCTTTAACAATTTTGCTTACAAAAGCACTTTCTTTTACACCATCAACTGAAACTATTTTTAATAGCGTATCTGCATACGTTTCAGGAATATTCACCTGAAACATACCTTCTTGATTGACCTTGTTTGAACCTATCATTAACTCATCTTTAAATACAAATATCATTGAGCCAGGCTTTCCAGTGCCTGTTATTTTCGTTGAATCATTAGTTATTTCATTTACAATAGGAGTTGGAACATCATTGACAACATGTACTCTTCTTTCAAGAGTACTTTTGTTTTCTGATGTATCTGTTGCTTCGATTCGAACTGTGTATGTTCCGTTATTAACCAGGTTTGTTTCCCAAATACCTAAGTTTTCCTCTAATGTAGTGCTCTTTGAAATGGTAACCCAATTTAATGGTGATTCTCCAAATCCGTATGATACTTGATAACTCGCTAGTTTTTCATCTTGAATATTGCCTAGTATCGCTACATCTCCACTTAATTTTAAATTCTCACGTGGTGATGATAAAGAAATCATTGGACTCCTTGTATCTTTAAATGTGATATTGGTAATACGTGATTCACCAAAATTTCCATTCACTGGGCTTTGCAATTGCCAACGTAAGCTACTTGTTCCAATGTCTAAAACACTAGGTAGTTGGAATTCAAAAGTTTTTGTTTCACCAGGTTGAATAATTTCTCCATCCGTTAAAGGGAGTGAGAGTAAATCACTTCTTAAAGAAATACCTTCTTCATTTGACCATGCTAATTGTCCAATATTTTTAAATGTCAACCGAATTGTTGGACGACTACCTATTTCTTGTACCGTAGATGGGACAGAATAGCTAATTAATTGACTGTCATATTGTTTCGAATTGGCCACCACACTAATTGGATTAGAGTAAGTAGAATAATTAGTTTGGTCATGATTTAGATCTTTGGCCATAACAGATACTAGATAAGATCCTTTTGAGTAATTTTCTGGTATTTGAAATGAATTCGTGTTCGTATCCCCTAAATGTATGATTACTCCGGACTCATTTGTAATTTTTACTTGGTAAGAAACACCTGATCGGTCAACTGATTCATCCCAAGTTAATATTCCATTATAAATTCTCAAATTAGTAGGAACAGATGGGGCAGTAGCATCCACCATTTTTACAGATACTTCTTCTGATAAATCGCTTTCATCATAGTCATTAAAAGCCGATACTTTAAAATAATATGTATCTACTGGTTTTGAAGTATCCCCTTGCTTTTTATAAAGAGTTCCTGGTGTATCCGATAAGTTTGAACCTGTCCCGTCTAACCTTAGGTAAGTTTCACCGATTGCTAATTGATCTTCAGTTGGCCATATATTTTTATTTAGAGAAGACCAATTCGCTTCTGTTCCTTCATAGACTTTTTTATACTCTTTTCCGTTAAACAAATACACTCTATAACCTTTTGCACCAGTTACTTTACTCCATTGTAGATTTACATATCCTTTTCCCGAATTTTGTAATCCATACGAAAGGACATTAAGTTTACTTGGCTTTTGTGAATATGTAATCTTTAAGGACGGAAGCATTAGCTGTTCCTGCTGATATTTATTGAAGCTTGTTAAGAGTGAATCCTGATTACTTTTAACAGCAAAACCGTAGTAATCATTTGGATGTTGTAACCAATCATTAACAAAATCGGTTACATTCCAACACATGGTTGGGCTTTCTAAAGGCATAGTGTTTGTTTTTGTTGATATTGGTTGTTGAGATATATCAGGTTTGTTTAACCAAGTTATCTCCTTGGTATTCCAATTTTCTAAAATAGAAAATACACTATATTTGTCATTTTGGTAATAGCCGCTGCAATAATAGCAAGAAACTAAAGGCTTATTTAACTCAGATAATCGTAATTCTGCGTTTAATAGCAAACCTCCTTGTAAATCAGGAATTCTTTCACCAAATTTGATGAATGTTTCGTAAGAGTAATTGTTCTCGAACCCAACTTTTAACTCGTTGACTTTTGAGAAATTCTGATTTGGTTGTTTTTCTGATACAAAGGAGAATAGACCTGAATTTAGATCGATTGTTTGATTTCTTACCCATTTACCTTCATAGTCTTTAATAAACAATGGAATGGAGTAAATATCCAAACTTTGCGATAAATCAGTATTTGTTGATTGTTTTGTATAGCTATCACTTAAATCAAGTGAAGCAGCCCCTACTTGATGCAAAGGTAATGAACACACAATCCAAATAATAAACCATTTACATTTAAAACCATGACTTTTCATCATATTTTTCATTTTTCTCCTATTAATCTCTTAAAGTAAGCAACATATTATCATTTATAGCACGGGATGAATAGTAGGTTTAGAAGGGAAGGTAGAGGATTATTTATTGGGTATTTTGTATGGCTCTCCCATCCGGAAAAATTACTTTAATACCTATTAATGCATAGAATTACCGACAGCTTCTCAGAAATCAGTTATTTAGTTGTTTTGATATGTATAAAAGAAAACAATTTGTTATAATTGACACATTGAAATCATTTTCATATAATTTAGAGCAGAATATTGGAAAACAATGATGGAAAGAGTAAGTCAGTTACGCAGGTGGAAAGAAAGAGATTCCTTGGGCTGAAAGAATCTTCACGTAAGTATTGACTGAAAGCTAATCCAGAGTGCAGCTAATCCCTGCCGTTCACTTACGTTACAGTGCTAGAGAGACAGTTTAACTAGGATTGCACTTTGCAAATCGCATATCTACTATCTAAACTGTAACTAGGGTGGTACCGCGAAAACATTAATAATAGTCTTCGTCCCTTTTTGGGATGAGGGCTTTTTTATTTGCACTTACTGGATAGAATAAGCATATTAGGAGGCATTTACAAAAATGAAAGCAACAGAAATTCGTCGCAAATATTTAGAGTTTTTCATTGAAAAAGGACATTCACAAGAACCATCAGCACCACTTGTTCCAATTAATGACCCATCATTATTATGGATTAACTCAGGTGTTGCTACATTAAAAAAATATTTCGATGGCCGAGTTATTCCGGATAATCCTCGAATCACAAATGCACAAAAGTCAATTCGTACTAACGACATTGAAAACGTAGGAAAAACAGCACGCCACCATACATTCTTTGAAATGTTAGGGAACTTCTCAATTGGTGATTACTTTAAAAAAGAAGCTATTCACTATGCATGGGAGTTTTTAACAGATCCGAAATGGATGGGCTTTAACCCTGATTTATTATCTATTACGATTCATCCTGAAGACCAAGAAGCGTATGATGTTTGGAAAAATGAAATTGGTATTCCTGAGGAACGCCTTGTTCGTATTGAGGGGAACTTCTGGGATATTGGAGAAGGTCCATCTGGTCCAAACTCTGAAATCTTCTATGATCGTGGTGAAGAATATGGAAATGATTCAGATGATCCTGAAATGTATCCGGGTGGCGAAAATGAGCGTTATCTTGAAATATGGAACTTAGTATTTTCTCAATTTAATCACAACCCTGATGGCACATATACTCCACTTCCAAAACAAAACATTGATACGGGTATGGGACTAGAGCGTATGGCTTCGGTAGTTCAGAATGTTCCAACTAACTTTGATACTGACCTTTTCATGCCAATTATCGAAAAGATTGAACAGTTTGCAAATCGTTCATATAAACGCCCAGGAGAAATAGATTTAAAAGAAATCTTTGGTAGTGAAGAAGATATTAATACGCCATTTAAAGTCATCGCAGACCATATCCGAACTGTTGCATTTGCAATAGGAGATGGCGCTCTTCCATCAAACGAAGGTCGAGGCTATGTATTACGTCGTTTACTACGCCGTGCAGTTCGTTATGCAAAACAAATTGGAATTGAAAAACCATTTATGTTTGAACTAGTTCCAACTGTTGGGGAAATTATGTCTGACTTTTACCCAGAGGTAAAAGAGAAAACAGAATTTATCCAACGTGTAATTAAAAATGAAGAAAATCGTTTCCACGAAACACTTGACGGTGGACTTGCAATCCTTTCAGAAGTAATCGAAAAGCAAAAAGCTGCAGGGTTAAACGTGATTCCAGGTGAGGATGCTTTCCGTTTATATGATACTTACGGATTCCCAATTGAATTAACAGAAGAGTACGCTGAGGAATCGGGAATGACGGTGGACCATGAAGGATTTGAAGTTTCAATGGAACAGCAACGTGAACGTGCACGTGTTGCTCGTCAAGATGTTGATTCAATGCAAGTACAATCAGAAGTATTAGCAAATTTAAAACAAGAATCTAATTTCGTAGGATATGAAACATTAGAAACGGAAACATCTATTGTGGCAATGGTTGCGAACGGACAAGAAGTTCAAGTTGCTTCAGAAGGTGAAGAAGTGCTTGTGATTTTAGCAGAAACGCCATTCTATGCTGAAATGGGTGGACAGATTGCTGACCACGGTACAATTGGGAATGATGCATTTACAGCCTTTGTAAAAGATGTTCAAAAAGCGCCTAATGGACAACCTCTTCATACAGTAGTTGTAGAGTCAGGTGAAATGAATCTTAATGATCAAGTTAAAGCAACTGTTGACCGTAATGAGCGTAATTTAATAGTGAAAAATCATACAGCTACTCACATTATGCAGAGTGCGCTTAAAGATGTATTAGGTGAACACGTTAATCAGGCAGGATCTTATGTAGGTCCAGACCGATTAAGATTTGACTTTTCTCACTTTGGACAAGTAACGAAAGAAGAGTTAGAACAAATTGAACGTATAGTAAATGAAAAAATTTGGGAAGATATCGAAGTAGTAATTGAGGAAATGCCAATTGATGAAGCAAAAGCAATGGGGGCAATGGCTTTATTCGGTGAGAAATACGGTGATGTTGTACGTGTAGTTCAAGTAAGTGACTATTCAGTTGAACTTTGCGGTGGTATTCACGTAAAACGCACTTCAGAAATCGGTTTATTTAAAATTATTTCTGAAGGTGGTATCGGTGCTGGTACACGTCGTATTGAAGCAGTTACAGGTAAGGGAGCTTATATTGCAGTAAAAGAAGAAGAAGGAATTTTACACGAAGCTGCTGCACAATTTAAAGCTAATCCAAAAGATTTAGTGCAAAGAGTCACTGGTTTACAATCAGAATACAAAGACTTACAAAAAGAAAATGAGTCTTTATCTCAAAAAATTGCAAATGCACAAGCTGGTGCTATTATAGACGCAGCTCAAAAAATTGGTGAAGTTACTGTACTATCTACAAGAGTAGATGCAAAAGATAATAATCAACTTCGTCAAATGATGGATGATTTAAAAACAAAGTTAGATCATGCAGTGATTGTGCTTGGCGCAGCTGATGGTGATAAAGTAATGCTATGCGCGGGTGTCACAAAAGATATCTTAGGCGGGAACTACCATGCTGGGAATATCGTCAAATCTGTTGCAGAAAAATGTGGCGGTAAAGGCGGCGGTCGTCCGGATATGGCAATGGCTGGTGCGAAAGAAGTGTCTAAACTTGATGAAGCATTACAATCTGTGTATGATTACGTTAAATCGATATAATTCCTATGGTAGGGACAAGTTTTTTCGAGTTGTTCGCCAAGTTAAATATTAAATATATTACAAAATAAATTATGTCGTTATTGAATGAATGAAAATATAAGTTATAATAGAGAAAATGGAGATGCGTACAAGATTTACCATTTCCTTATTTCTGAAAGCGAGGTGCTGGTCTTGAGTTCGTTTGATAAAACAATGAAATTTAGTTTTCCTGAAGAATCAATGGAACAAGAAGTGAAGCAAGTGATGTTAAAGGTATATGCCTCTTTAGAAGAAAAAGGGTATAATCCTACAAACCAAATAGTTGGTTATTTATTATCTGGTGACCCGGCATACATCCCTCGCCATCAGGACGCAAGAAACTTAATTCGAAAGCTCGAACGTGATGAAATTCTTGAAGAGCTTGTGAAATTTTATATTAGGAAGAATAATGAGGCTTAAATAAAATTATGAGAATTATGGGTTTAGATGTAGGTTCTAAAACAGTCGGCGTTGCAGTGAGTGATGCATTAGGTTGGACGGCACAGGGTGTTGAAACTGTTAAGATAGATGAAGAAGCTAGCGAATTTGGGATCGAACGTATAAAAGAACTAGTAGCGGAATATGCTGTTACAGAGTTTGTCGTAGGGTATCCCAAAAACATGAATAATACGATAGGTCCACGTGGAGAAGCTTCTGAGAATTATAAAAAGCTACTTGAAGAGACATTTCAACTACCCGTTACTTTATGGGATGAACGCTTAACGACTATGGCCGCAGAACGGATGCTTATCGAAGCAGATGTTAGCCGGAAAAAAAGAAAACAAGTCATTGATAAAATGGCAGCTGTTATGATCCTTCAGGGATATTTAGATAGCAAGAACTAACATTCACCAATGTGAATGTTAGTTCTATGCCCCGAAAGCTAAAGCGACAGGGGCAAGAGTTAATTCTATCCCCGAAAGCCCCTGCGACAGGGAATATTGATCCGTCGCGTATAAGAATGCAAATATTAAATTTAATGAAGAGGTGCCCAGTAATGGTTAATGAACACGAACACGATCACGAACATCGTCACATTACAATTGTAGATGAACAAGGAAATGAGCAATTATGTGAAGTAATTCATACATTTGATTCTGAAGAATTCGGAAAATCATATGTACTTTATTCAATCATTGGTGCTGATGAAGATGAAGACGGCCAAATTGAAATCTTCGCTTCATCATTTGTTCCATCTGAAAATGGTGAAGATGGAGAATTACAACCAATTGAAACTGATGAAGAATGGGATTTAATTGAAGATGTCCTTAATGCTCTTGAAGATCAACTTGATGACGAAGATGAAGAGTAATTAATAATTAAAAGGTAGGCAAGTGCCTACCTTTTTTAACTTCATTCAAAAAAGCTCTTTTAATATGTGGAATGAAGATGGGATAAGTTTTTTACAGTAGGGTTGGTTAGATAACCAAGAGTGAAACTAAGAGCTTCAGGCCAAGAACGGCACTTACCACTGATAACGCCACTTTTAGTAGGTGAAGCGATATTTTTGTTCCGGCGAAAGCTAGCACACATTCGCAAATGCCCATGGCGCATTTAATTAATTGGAGGTATTACAATGGAAGAAACTTTTAAAATTACATTAGAAGACGGTACTAATCAACAGTGTAAAGTCCTTTTTACCTACGATACAGATGAATTATCATATGTACTTTATACCGTACTTGACGAAAATGGGAATGAAAGTGAAGAAGTTTTGGCACTTCGATATGAATTAGATGAAAACGGTCATATGACTAATTTCACTCCGCTTGAAACAGAAGAGGAATGGGATATGGCTGATGAGGTGTTAAGTACGTTAGCTGCTGAATTTGGTAATGCCGTTGGAGAATACTTCACTGTAGTTGACGAAAATGGAGAAGAAGCCATTTGTGAAATCATTCATCAGTTTGATCTAAAACAATTCGGGAAGTCTTATATTTTATATACTTTTGCTGATCAAGATGAAGTGGGTGAAATTTTTGCTGCATCATTCATTGAGGGTGATGATGGTGGAATAAACGAACTCCTTCCTATCGAAACGGATGAAGAATGGGCAGCGATTGAACAGGAAATCCAAAATTTAGAGGCATAACATTAAGATACAAATATAATAGAAAAAGACTTGGAAAGGCTACAATCTTTCCGAGTCTTTTTTTATGCGATCATAATTTTAGTGTTGCTAAGATTTTTAACTAAGTAAATTAGAATTGATTTGTTGCTTATGTTTTGTAATCTATATTTGGAAGGAATATTACAAGGGTTGACACATCTCGTTATCTCGTTTTCGGTGCAGAATACGTTAGTACGTTAGAAATAAAACATGTGTTAAAAATAATATGAGTACTTTAAACATTTGCGCCTGACGCTTAAGCTTTCGGCGCAGAACTCCTTCGTCTTATATTATAAATTTCAACTTATTTAGAGAGAGTGAACTTGTTAAAGGTTTGCACCTGTCACTACGCTACCACTCGTTTTCGGTGCAGAATACGTTAGTCACACTTTTTAAGAAATCTCACGACAGAGTTAATATTATACTTTTAGACATTTGCACCTTTCGCTTTGGCTGTCGGTGCAGAACTCCTTCGTCTTATGAAGTAAGACGAAGGAGTTTGTCACTTCTTGTGATTTCTTGTATTATTAAGAGATGTAAGGGAGGTAGCTATGGAAAAGGATACGAAAAAACAAGAAATGATTGATAAAATCAATACGCGTAAAAAAGAAGCGAAAGTTGTTCGGCGCATTGTTACCATCGTAACATTAGTCGTTATACTTATTATAGGAATTGTTGGAATCACTGGCTACAATTACGTGACTTCAGCGTTGGAACCGATTGATCCAAATTCTACAAAAGGAATTGAAGTAGAAATTCCAATTGGGTCTGGAATAAGTACAATAGCATCTATACTCGAAACAAATGGAATTATAAAAAATGCACGTATTTTTAAATATTATACAAAATTTAAAAATGAATCTGAGTTTCAGGCAGGAACTTATGAACTAACACAGGCCATGACGTTGGATGAAATTATTGAAAGTTTAAAAACAGGGAAGGTTTATCGTGAACCGGTGTTTACTGTTGCGGTGCCTGAGGGGTTAACACTTGAACAAATTTCAAAAATCATTGAAAAAAATACAAAGTTTACAGCAAAAGAATTTATGGAAAGAGTTAATAACCCAGAATTCATTCAAAGTATGAGGAGAACTTACCCATCATTAATTTCGGAGGATGTTTTAGCCGGAAACATACGGTATGCATTGGAAGGGTACTTATATCCAGCAACTTACGGATTTTATGAGGAAGATCCTGAACTAGATGAAATCATTTCAACGATGATTTCTCAAACTAATGATGTAATTAAACAATATGAATCAATATTAGAAGAGAAACAAATGACTGTGCATGAATTATTAACGTTTGCATCGTTATTAGAAGAAGAGGCTACTGCTCAAACAGACCGAGAAACGATAGCAAGTGTATTTTATAATCGTTTAGAAATTGAAATGCCCCTTCAAACAGATCCCACAGTTTTATATGCTTTAGGTTCTCATAAAGAACGAGTACTTTATGAAGATTTAGAAGTTAAAAATCCATATAACACATATGTAAATCAAGGTTTACCGCCTGGCCCAATTGCAAATGCTGGGCAAGTTTCAATCGAAGCAGCATTAAGTCCATCTGAAACTGAGTATCTATATTTCTTAGCAGATAAAAAAGGCATGAATCATTTTGCAAAGACTTATGATGAACATTTACTAAATATAGATAAATATTTAAAATAACAAACTTAGAAGGAAACGGATTAAGTCAATTATCTTAGAATTAAATATAGTTTTAGTATTATTCTTAGATTACGTTGAAAAGATTATTCGCTTTCCTTCTATTTTCGTGCTATTATAGATTGTGATTTTTTGTTCAATTGTAGACAAATGTAAATTACCAAAATATTTTTTGGTCTTTTTTTTTGGCAGATAGGAAATACTAAATTTTTATGAAATTGGTATAAGTAAAACAACAACTCGTACCCGCTTGGGAAAGTTGTATTTTTAAATTGGGCCAGTTTTCATTGGTCATAAACGATATGAAGGAGTTCTAGCATAATGGAATTTTCAAATGCTTATATTGAAACCTTCATTCATCCACGTAACGACTTGCTACTAGAAATGGAAAGATATGCAATGGATAACCATGTTCCGATTATGCAACTTTCAGCAATTGAGGCGTTAAATCAATTACTTCGCATTCAAAAACCTTCTAGTATCTTAGAAATTGGCACTGCAATTGGCTATTCTGCTATGCGGATGGCACTTGCATTACCAGATTGTTCGATCGTGACGATTGAAAGAGATCATGAACGTGTAGAAATTGCGAAAAAGTTTATTTCACGCTCAAAAGTAGCAAACCAAATTACGGTGATTGAAGGTGACGCGTTGGAAGTAGAGATGGAGGATATCTCATCTACTTTTAATGCTGTTTTTATTGATGCGGCAAAAGGTCAATATCAACGTTTCTTTGAAAAATATTCACCACTTGTCCCATCAGGTGGTGTTATTTATATTGATAATATGTATATGCACGGATTATCAGATTTGGATTTAAAAGATGTCCCTAGAAGAAAAAGGACAATGATACGAAATCTTAAAAATTTTGCTGACTGGATTATGCACCATCCAGATTATATTTGCTCATTTTTCCCAGTTGGTGATGGGTTGTTAATTTGTTTAAAGAGGTGACGTAAGTTGAAAAAACCAGAATTATTAGTGACGCCGAAATCAATTGACCATATTAAAGAGTTAATTAAAGCAGGTGCAGATGCATTTGTGATCGGTGAACAAAAATTTGGATTACGCTTAGCAGGCGAATTTAATGTTAAACAAGTCGCGGAAAGTACAAAACTAATACAAGATGCGGGAAAAAAAGTTTACGTTGCAGTTAATGCAATATTTCATAATGACCGTTTAGATGCATTAGATGAATATTTAAAAGAAATGCAAAAAATTGGTGTCGATGCATTGTTATTTGGTGACCCAGCTGTCGTGATGGCGGTTCGTGAATTAGGTATTACAATTCCACTTCATTGGAATCCAGAAACAATTGCAACAAACTGGTTCCAAGCAAATTATTGGGGAGAGCGCGGCGCAACACGTGCTGTTCTTGCTCGTGAGCTTTCATTAGATGAAATCTTAGAAATAAAAGAAAATTCAAATGTAGAAATAGAAGTACAAGTTCATGGGATGACTTGCATGTTCCAATCAAAACGTTCTTTATTAGGGAACTACTTCTTATATCGCGATGAAGTAATGGAAATAGAAAATAGAAAAGAAAATAAAAACATGTTCTTACATGATAAAGAACGTAAAAATAAGTATCCAATTTATGAAGATATTAATGGTACACATATCTTTTCACCAAATGATATGTGTTTAATTGATGAATTGACGGAGCTTCTAGAAGCTGGTATAGATTCATTAAAATTTGATGGTGTTCTTCAAACTGAAGAATATATCTTAACCGTAACAAAACTATATCGTCAAGCCATTGACGCATACTACGACAATGGCGAAGATGCATATGACGATATTAAAAATGAATTATTCGAACAAATTGAAGAAATCCAACCAAAATTACGACCATTAGATACAGGATTTATTTTTAAAGAAACAGTTTACTAAGAAAGGAGCGTCTCTAATGCTTCAATTAATAGAAAATGAAAAAATTCGTGAAACAGTTAATGGAAAACGGGTTATTACAAAAAAGCCTGAATTACTTGCACCTGCAGGAAGTTTAGAAAAATTAAAAATTGCTGTTCATTACGGAGCTGACGCAGTATTCATTGGTGGACAAGAGTTTGGGTTACGTTCTAATGCTGGTAATTTTACAATCGAAGAAATACGTGAAGGTGTCGAATTTGCCAAAAAATATGGAGCAAGTATATATGTAACAACGAATATCTTTGCACATAACGAAAATATGGATGGCTTAGAAGAATACCTTCGTGCAATTGCAGATTGTGGTGTTCGAGGTATTATTGTAGCCGATCCATTAATTATTGAAACTTGTAAGAAAGTAGCTCCTGAAGTAGAGGTTCATTTATCAACACAGCAATCTTTATCGAACTGGAAAGCAGTGAAATATTGGAAAGAAGAAGGTCTACATCGTGTAGTACTTGCACGTGAAGTTGGTGCAGAAGAAATGCTTAAAATGAAAGAAGAAGTCGATATCGAAATTGAGGCATTTGTTCATGGAGCAATGTGTATTGCGTACTCAGGACGTTGCGTATTATCAAATCATATGACTGCTAGAGACTCAAACCGTGGTGGTTGCTGTCAATCCTGTCGATGGGATTATGATTTATATGAAAATGTAGATGGTGAAGAAAAAGCTTTATTTAACGATGAGGATGCCCCATTTGCAATGAGTCCCAAAGATTTAAAGTTAATTGAATCTATTCCACATATGATTGAACTAGGAATTGACTCACTAAAAGTTGAAGGGCGTATGAAATCAATACACTATATTGCGACAGTTATTTCTGTTTATCGTAAAGTTATTGATGCTTACTGTGCAGATCCTGAAAACTTTACAATTAAAAAAGAATGGTTAGAGGAGCTTGAACGTTGTGCAAACCGTGCAACAGCATCTAGTTTCTTTGAAGGTGAGCCAAGTTATGAACAACAAATGTTTGGATCACACGCAACAAAATTGAAATGGGATTTCGCTGGTTTAGTACTCGATTATGATCAAGATACTCAGTTAGTTACTTTACAACAACGCAACTACTTTAAGCCAGGCGATACAATTGAATTTTTTGGTCCAGATCTTGACACATTCACAATGGAAGTAGGCCAAATTTGGGATGAAAAAGGTAATGAATTAGAAGTAGCAAATCATCCTTTACAAATTGTGAAGTTTAAAGTAAATCGTCCGTTATTTAAATTCAACATGATGCGAAAGGAGAATAAATAAATGAGCGAGCAGCGCCCCTTAGTAATAGGGATAGCAGGTGGTTCATGTTCAGGTAAAACGAGTGTGACACGTGCCATTTATGATGTTTTCAGAAATCATTCTGTTGTTGTTATTGAACAGGACTATTACTATAAAAACCAAGATCACTTAACCTTTGAAGAACGTTTAGAAACTAACTATGACCATCCATTGGCATTTGATAATGATTTACTAATTGAACATTTGAATGCCCTACTACAACATAAATCAATAGAAAAACCAGTATATGATTATGTCAATCATACGAGATCTAAAGAAAGCATTCTTGTTGAGCCAAAAGATGTCATTATACTTGAAGGTATTCTAGTTCTAGAAGACAAACGTCTAAGAGATTTAATGGATATTAAATTATTTGTTGACACTGATTCAGATTTACGTATAATTCGACGTATGGAAAGAGATATTAAGGAACGTGGTAGAACAATTGAATCTGTCATTGAACAATATATAACAGCCGTTCGCCCGATGCATAATTTATTTATCGAACCTACGAAAAGATATGCAGATGTCATTATCCCAGAAGGTGGAGAGAACGAAGTAGCAATTGATTTAATGGTTACAAAAATTAAAACTATTCTTGAAACAAAGTCAATTGTGTAATATGATGATGGAGTATTGGGATTTTTTACATGTTATTTTTATCTCAGACCAAGAATGTAATATCATTCACTAATTTTAATCTAGTTGTTCTTACGCCTACTCGACGTAAAGTACAACATCTGAGAGAATTAATTGCATGTTGAACTAAATTTCATTTAACAATTGTATAAAAACTGACGAAGAAATTCGGTTAATAGTTAAGTTAGCAAAAAGCCTTCTAATGGCTATGTTTGCTTCATATGCTTAACTACTAACCGGGTTTTCTACTACTATTACACTTTTTTTATTATGTAAGGAAACCGTTTGCAATCAAATCTACATAAGTGTAAAGTAGGTGTCTAAACCGACAAAAGAGAGATTTAAGGAGTGAATTGTCTTGTCAAACGAAAAACAATATCCTATGACATTGGCTGGAAAACAGAAATTAGAGGATGAATTAGAGTACTTAAAAACAGTAAAACGTAAAGAAGTTGTAGAGCGTATTAAAATAGCTCGTAGTTTCGGTGACTTATCTGAGAACTCAGAATACGATTCTGCAAAAGAAGAGCAAGGCTTTGTAGAAGGTCGTATTTCAAATATTGAATCTATGCTACGTAATGCTGTAATTATTGAAGAAGCAGAAGGTACAAGCGATATCGTAACACTTGGAAAAACTGTAACATTTATCGAACTTCCAGATGGAGATGAAGAAGAATATACAATCGTCGGTTCTGCTGAAGCGGATCCTTTCGAAGGACGTATTTCTAATGACTCTCCAATTGCAAAAGCTTTATTAGGACATAAAGTGAATGACGTTTTAAAAATATCTACCCCTGGTGGAGATATGGAAGTTCGCATTGTTTCAATTAAGGCAGATCGCTAATATTTTAATAACGAAAAGACACATCATTGAAGACTCAAAAGGATACTCCTTTGGGTCTTTTTTAATGTCAAGTTGTAATCGTTAACTCTTAGTGCTCGCGTCCAAACTTTTCCGATAGTTGAAGCACGAGGGTTCTTTTTTTCGAATTAATGTAATATAAGTCGTTCTGTTTTCAATTGTAATTTTTATATAACAAATGAATTAAAATTGGTAACATTTATGTGTTTTAACGATAATTACTGATAAAATGAAAGTGAATTCATTCTAGGAGGAATAAATGAATGGGAAACAATGAATTTGATTCGATGAATCGTTCGAGATTATCAAAACGTGAACAAAAGAAAAAACGACCGAAAAAATCCGATAAACTGTTAAATGTACTTATTGCCATAGTTTCAATATTAATTGTTGCAAATCTGGTTTTCCTTTTCACAAAAGATGACGAGAAAGAAGTTGCATCTGAAAATAAAACTCAAGCTGAAAAATATCTTCAAGGAAAAAATCAGTCACAAAAAAATGAGGAAGTAGTAAGCGAAGAAGGTGAAGAAGAGCAATCTTCTGATAATACAGTAGTTCCTGCGAAAAACGAGGATCAGACGGAAGAAAAAGAACAATCAGTAAAACTTCCCACAAAATTAACTACAAATAAGTCTTCTGATCCGCAAGTTAAGCAGGAAGTTGTAGATCCTAGTTGGCAACCAACACCTACTAAGCAAACAGGAGAACATGTATCTGTTTACAAGGAAGGTCATGTGGATTATGAAGAAAAACTAGTTACGTTTCGTAATGCAGTTAATTTAGAGGAAAACAATGTTATTTACTGGTCAGTTCGTAATAATGGCAGTAGTAACTCATCTATTGCAGTCATTTCATCTAAGGATGAATCACAAAAATACAGAATTAGTATTGAATGGATAGAAAATGAAGGTTGGAAACCAGTGAAAGTTGAAGAATTAAAGTAAGTTGAGGGTGCATATTTAGCACAGGGTTAGGAACAAACTATTGACGAAAGCTTACCTTTTCTTTATCGTAAGAAATAGTGCTGTAAAGTATTGGAGGATTATCTAATGAAAGTTGCAATTATTGGTGCAATGGAAGAAGAGGTAGAAATTTTAAGGGAATCACTTTCAAACGCGAAAGTGACAACAATTGCTAATAGTGAATTTACCACTGGTACTTATGATGGGAAAGAAATTATCCTATTGAAAAGTGGTATTGGGAAAGTAAATGCTGCAATGTCTACTACCGTTTTATTATATGAATATAAACCTGATGTCGTTATTAATACTGGTTCAGCAGGTGGATATGACCCAGAATTAGAAGTCGGTGCTGTTGTCATCTCAAAAGAAGTTCGACACCACGATGTAGATGTTACAGCGTTTAATTATGAAATCGGGCAAGTGCCACAACTGCCAGCTGCTTTTCCAGCTGATGAACGATTAATTAATATTGCACAAGAATCGGTATCTGAGATAGGGGAACATCAATTTGGAGTCGGACTAATTTGTTCTGGAGATGTCTTCATGAGCAATCCTACTCGTGTTGAACAAGTAAGATCTTACTTCCCAGAAATGAAGGCTGTTGAAATGGAAGCCGCTGCTGTAGCGCAAGTGTGTTATCAATTCAAAACACCATTTGTTGTCATTCGAGCACTATCAGATATTGCTGGAAAAGAATCAAATATAAGTTTTGACGAGTTTTTACCAATTGCTGCGAAACATTCATCAGAAATCGTGTTAAAGACAATTACAAAATTATAATCATTTAATCAAAAAATATTGAAGTTGTGCAAAAAGATACAGTATTATTTAGTTAAAGATGGTACGATAATTGTAAAATGAACCTAAGGGAGGAAGATTTTGTGCTTATACTTATGGCTGCTTCAGTTGCAGTGACAACAATTATTGGTATTGTAGTATTTTATGGTACAAATGTAGAAACGCACGATTAATGAATAAAATTTTTAGCTCATTTAAGACTTTAACATGTCTTAAATGAGCTTTTTAAATTTTTTATATTTCGGTGATAGATAAAAACAGTCTGTGAAAGTCACTACTAATACAACAACGAGTAGTTGATTTACTTGAGTTCTTTTTCACGTTCTCTTTCTTTTTCCTTTTCTTTTTCAATTTGGTTGTGTTTAAATTGTTGATACAATTTTACAAGTGCTCTTTTTTCAATTCGAGAAACATAACTTCTAGAAATTTTTAATTTCTGGGCAATTTCTTTTTGGGTTAGAGGATCATTATTATTTAAACCATAACGATAAACAATAATTTCTAGTTCACGCGGTTCCAAAGTATTTAAATATTCGTACAACTGTTCAAAGCTTTCTTTCTGTTCAATTTTTTCAATTGCGGGTTGTTCATCAAGCTGAAGTAAGTCGCGGATTTGTAAAGATTGTCCTTCCTTATCCACTCCGATTGGCTCAAAAAGGGATACGTCTTTTTGGACTTTCTTTTGTGCACGTAAATGCATTAAAATCTCATTTTCAATACAACGAGCTGCATAAGTAGCAAGCCGAGTCTTTTTATCAGGGGTATAACTACTAACTGCTTTCATTAATCCGATGGTACCAATAGAGATATAATCATCTAATTGTTCATGTTGTGGGTGGAATTTTTTAACAACGTGTGCGACTAGTCTCATATTCCGTTCAATTAAATCTAACCTTGCTTGTTCATCACCCTGCATAAACCTTTCTATAGCTTTCGCTTCTTCTTCTTTTGTAAATGGTCGATGAAATGCCTGCCCTTTTAGATAGCCAAGGAAAGTCGGTATATCTAACCATAGCTGCATTAAAGACGCAAAGATTCCGCTCAGGTACGTCATCCTTTCCTCTTTTTCGACATTATATGATAAGGTGTATGCGAAAATGAGAATTATAGCGAAATCAATGCAAAAAAAACGATGCAACCTTTCATCTGATTGCATCGTCTAATTTATATTTTTTTTATGGAAAATGTACTAATCATCAAAATTGCTAAAATTGGAACAAGGAACATGTAAAACACAGATCCTACGAATGGAATAAGTAAAAATGAAATTGTCAAAAAAGTACCTGCTGCTGTGATCGGTAGACCAACAAAATATCCTGTTGATTCTGTTATATTAAAACGAGCTAATCGTAAAGCACCACAAGCAATATAAAGAATTGTCATAATCATACCTGCAACTTCAAAATCTACTAGAACATTTTGGTACATAAGAAGAGCTGGCGCAACACCGAATGATATAATATCACTCATCGAATCTAATTGCTTACCTAATTCTGATTCTTGATTATATTTTCGGGCAATTTTGCCATCATACCGATCTAAAAACGCGGCAATGAAAATAAAGAGTACACTATAACTATAAGATCCATTTAATGTAGCCATAATTGAGGCTCCACCGAATGATAAATTACAAAGTGTAATAAAATTCGCAACATGAGATTTCAATTTCTTAACTGTGGTATCCACCATATGCAAAAGAAACATGGGGAAACACTCTCCTTTGCACTAATAATATTTATCTATTATACTTCGAAAAAGTATAAAATGTAAGTCGGACATAATAATACCAATTGCTATTAATCCGATCTTGAAAGCAAATTACTTTAATAACTTTAACTTGTGGTTAGAATAAAACTAATGGAAGTATTAGCTTATACTGTGAAAAACAATCGTTAATTTTTAAAGTTATTATTTAGGAATAATATATATTAGATAATCTTGGGGGAACACGATGAAGGAAAAAATCTACCAACGTTTAATAGAATTATCAAATGGAAAAATTAGCTCAATCATATTAAAAAGAATCACTTCATCATCACTTAGTAAAAATCTTATTCATAACTTTACTAAAGTATACGATATTGATATGAATGAGGTTTCGAAAGATGTTAATTATTTTTCGAGTTTGCAGGATTTTTTTGTACGGACATTAAAAGAAGGTGTACGTCCAATAAATCATGATGAAGATTGTTTTATTAGTCCTGTAGATGCTAAAATTGAATCCTTTGGTGATATTAAGTGTGATGCAGTTTTTACTGTGAAAAATAAATATTATTCATTACATGACTTACTTGGGAATGCTGAATGTGCTGAAAAATATATAAACGGGAAGTTCGTTGTCTTTTACTTAAGCCCTGCGAATTACCATCGTGTTCACAGTCCATTAGATGCAACTGTCATCCGCCAATTTGTACTTGGAAGGAAATCTTATCCAGTAAATCAATTAGGTTTAAAATATGGGAAAAAGCCAATAAGTCATAATTATAGACTAATTAGTGAATTACAGTATGATGATGAAAAATTTTTTACTCTAGTGAAAGTTGGTGCGATGTTTGTTAATTCAATTGAGTTAACAAATAGATCAACAACGTGGAAAAAAGGAGAAGAAGTAGGCTATTTTTCATTTGGTTCTACCGTTGTATTATTATTTGAGAAAAATACAATCGAATTTACAAATAATGTTCAAAAAGGGCATACTGTGAAAATGGGAGAAACAATAGCAATTATGGTATAATTTTAGCATTGTTTATCTTCATTGATTGCGGGGTGTTCCCCCAAAATATGAAGATAAAGCCACAGGCGGACATGCGATTTTCAAAGGAAGTTTCCTTCGAAGCGAGGGAAAAATCTGAGCACATATATTTTGACTGCGACAGTCGCAAATACGCCAAGGGGCTTTTTCATTTTGAAAAAAGAAGGGAACTTATGAATTTTGGCTAAATTTTTATTACCAGATGAATTTGTTAACACTGTATATGAAATTACGCCTGAGAAATTAAAAGATCTCGGGATTAAAGGTATTATTACGGATTTAGATAATACATTAATTGAATGGAATCGCCCGGATGCTACAGAAGAAATTGCAGAATGGATGAAAATGCTGCAAGATGCAGGTATTAAAATTATTATTGCTTCGAACAACAATGAAGAACGGGTAAAGCGTTTTGCGGACCCTCTTGGAATCCCATTTATTCATAATGCAAGAAAGCCTCTAGGTTCTGCATATTTATCTGCATTAGTTAAATTAAGATTACGAAAAAATGAAGCTGCAATGGTAGGCGATCAAATGCTAACAGATGTGCTAGGTGCAAATCGTCAAAACCTATATACATTTTTAGTGCGTCCGGTAGCAGATTCAGACGGTTTAGTAACGAAGTTTAATCGTCTAGTAGAGCGACGAGTATTTAATTATTTAAAACGAAAAGGTATTAAAACTTGGGAGGAACAGTAATGATTGAAACACCATCATGTATCGGTTGTGGAGCAGAAATCCAAACAGAAAATCCGAAAGAATTAGGATATGCACCACCTTCAGCTTTAGAAAAGGAAACAATCATTTGCCAACGTTGCTTTCGGTTAAAAAACTATAATGAAATTCAACCAGTAAGTTTAACGGATGATGATTTTTTACGTATATTAAATGGCCTTGGAGAACAAGAAGGTCTTATTGTAAAAATTGTAGACATTTTTGACTTTAATGGTAGTTGGCTACCTGGACTGCATCGTTTCGTAGGAAAAAATCCAGTGCTTCTTGTTGCAAATAAAGCAGATTTATTACCGAAATCAGTTAAGCCTACAAAAGTGGTTAATTGGTTAAAAAGAGAAGCGAAATCGCTTGGACTACAACCGATTGATGTATTACTTGTTAGTGCACATAAAGGTTTGGGGATGAGTGAAGTAATTGATGCAATTGATACGCATAGACAAGGTAAAGATGTTTTCGTAGTGGGTTGTACAAATGTAGGTAAATCAACTTTTATTAATCGAATCATTAAACAGGCAACAGGTGAAGGAAATGTTATTACTACTTCACATTTCCCTGGTACAACATTAGATATGATTGAAATTCCTCTTGATGATGGTGCTGCGCTGTATGATACGCCAGGAATTATTAATCATCACCAAATGGCCCACCATATTGATTCTAGTGAACTGAAATTTATTACGCCGAAAAAAGAAATAAAACCGAAAGTGTACCAACAGAACGAAGGACAAACGTTATTTATTGGAGCTCTTGCTCGATTTGATTTTATTAAAGGTGAACGATCTGCGTTTACAATTTATGCGGCGAATGACCTACCTATTCATCGTACGAAATTAGAAAGAGCAAACAGCCTATATGCAGAACATAAAGGCGAATTATTGGCTCCACCAACAAAAGAATATATCGACCAACTACCTGAATTAGTACGACATGAATTTTCCATTAAAGAAGGTAAGACTGATGTTGTTATTTCAGGGCTAGGATGGATTACAGTACAACATCCAAATGTTGTCGTTGCTGCACACGCTCCAAAAGGTGTAGAAGTGTTTATTAGACCATCATTGATTTAGCAAAGAGAGATATAATATATAGTAGAGAGAAAGAGGATCAAGGAAATGAAGAAATGGTTTGCTGTTATTGGTGATCCGATTGTACATTCCAAATCACCAGAAATGCATAATAGTTGGTTTCAAGAACTGAATATTGATGCGGCATATTTGCCGCTTCATGTAATTCCAGAACAATTAGAACAAGCTGTGAAATCATTAAAGCTTTTAGGCGCAAGTGGATGGAATGTCACAATCCCACATAAAGAAACTATCATTCCTTTTTTAGATGAGCTAGATGAGACAGCCAAAAAAATGGGTGCAGTAAACACGGTGGTTCGTCAATCAGATGGAAAACTAAAAGGCTATAATACAGATGGCTCCGGTTTTGTACATTCACTTGAAGAACAAGTTGGTACTGAACATCGTGAGAAAATGGTTTTATTAATAGGTGCAGGAGGCGCTTCTCGTGGGATTTCCTTTGCCCTGAAACAATTTGGCTATCAAGATATAACCATCACAAACCGTACAGTTGCTAAAGCTCAAACAATCATTGATGAACTTGGTGATGGAAGAGCAATTTCATTAGAGGAAGCAACGGAATCATTAAATGACTTTGGTATCATTATACAAGCCACATCTGCTGGATTGAAAAGTGATTTTTCACTGCCGATTTCTTTAGATAAATTAATTCCAGGGGCAATTGTTGCCGATATTGTGTATAATCCTTTAATGACTCCATTTTTAGAAGATGCTAAAAAAAATGGGGCGGTCATTGTGAATGGATTAGGGATGTTTGTTCATCAAGGTGCCATTGCGTTTAAATATTGGCTAGACGAGTATCCGAATACAAGTTCAATGATAAAGAAATTAACAGAACAATTAAAGTGAAGATGTCTTGAGTAGAAGGGATCTTCGTAGGAGGAAATAAACAATTTATGCTAACAGGGAAACAAAAACGTTTTTTACGTGCAGAAGCACATCATTTAACACCAATCTTTCAAGTAGGTAAAGGTGGGGTTAATGAACAGATGCTTCGTCAAATTAGTGAGGCGCTTGAAGTTCGTGAATTAATAAAAGTGCGCATTTTAGATAATTGCGAAGAAGAAAAGCATGATGTAGCAGAAGCGCTTGCTAAAGGAACACGTGCAGAACTTGTACAATTAATTGGCTTAACAGTCGTTTTATATAAAGAATCTAAAAATAATAAAAAGATTGTATTACCAAAAGTCGAAAAGAAATAAGGTGTACTCATATGAAAAAGGTTGGCATTATCGGAGGTACATTTAATCCTCCTCATATCGGACATTTAATTATGGCGAATGAAGCATATTATGCATTACAGCTTGATGAAGTCCGATTTATGCCAAATGCTATTGCACCACACAAGCTAATGAGAGATGACGCATCAATGGAGAATCGACTAAAAATGGTTGAATTAGCTACCAAGTCGTACCCTTATTTTAAAGTTGAAAGAATTGAGCTTGAACGTGGTGGAATTTCGTATACTTATCATACAATGGTTGCTTTATGTGAACGCGAGTCGGATGTAGAGTTTTATTTTATTATTGGTGGCGATATGATTGATTCGTTACATACATGGCATGAAATAGATAAATTAAGTAAAATTGTTCGTTTTATTGGATTCAAACGTCCTGGAACTAAGGCTGAAAATAAATTTGATGTAACAATGGTAGAAGCACCTGAAATCGATCTGTCGTCTACTTTAATCAGAAACCGTTTTCGAACGGGTGGTACATTAAAATTTTTATTACCTGAAGAAGTAGAGACGTATATTCGAAAGGAAGGTCTTTATGGGACGCGATGAATACTTAGCTGCAATTAAACCACGAATGCCCGAAAAAAGATACATTCATACAATTGGTGTCATGGAAACGGCAATCTATCTTGCTCAGAAATATGGGGAGAATGTAAATTCCGCTGAAACTGCAGCCATCTTACATGACATTGCAAAATATGCTGATGAAGATTGGATGCTTCAAATTGTTGAAGAACATAAATTAGACCCAAGACTATGTGATTGGGGTTCTGAAATATTACATGGCCCAGTTGGTGCTTGGATTGCTGAAACTGAATTCAATATCCATGATAAAGACATACTAAACTCAATTCGATTTCATACTACAGGTCGGGCTGAGATGTCAAATTTAGAAAAAATTATTTATATAGCAGATATGATCGAACCGAACAGGAAATTTGATGGAGTTGAAAAATTGCGTAAAAAGGCAGAGGTTGATTTGAATAAGGCGATGCGTGCATGTATTTGTCATTCAATAGCCTTCTTAGTACACTCAAAGCAACCAATTTTCCCGGTATCGATCGAGTGCTACAATGATGTTATTTCGTCCGATACTACAGCTTAATTGTTGTATAAAAACTCCTGTAGAGCAACTACAGCGAGGAATAGTTGATTATAGAGAGGAAAAGTGAGAATGACCGAAAACGAAAAATTACTACAAATTGCTTATAAAGCGATTGATGATAAACATGGAGAAGATATTGTTGTATTAAATATGCAAGGTATATCTCTTTTAGCTGATTATTTCATTATTTGTCATGCTAATTCAGATCGACAAACACAAGCGATTGCACGCGAAGTGCAAGAGAAAGCACAAGAAAATGGTTATAATGTGAAACGAGTAGAAGGTTTTGATTCTGCACGTTGGATTTTAGTTGATTTAGGTGACGTCGTAGCTCATATTTTCCATAAAGATGAGCGAGTATTTTATAATTTAGAGCGACTTTGGGGAGATGCTCCTCAATTAGATGCGCCATCGTACGAATAATGAGCAGTTACGGAAGATTTGCTGATTTTTACGATGAACTTATGCAAGATATCCCTTATGAGAAATATGTTGAATGGGTTGTAAACCATGCACCATGTGAGCATTATTCCAACCTTTTAGATGTTGGTTGTGGCACAGGGACTCTTGCATTAATGTTTCATAGACAAGGTTATCAAGTGAGTGGCATTGATCTATCTGAAGAAATGCTTAGTGTTGCGTATGCAAGGGGACAAGAGCTTGGGGTTTCAATCCCATTTTTTGCGATGTCAATGGATGAACTAGAAGGTTTTGCTGATCTAGATGTTATTGTAATTCCAATTGATTCAATCAACTACTTACAAAAAGAAACTGCAGTTTACGAAACACTAAAGCGTATGTATAACGCTTTACGAGATGGTGGTCAATTATTTTTTGATGTACACTCTCTTTTTAAAATGAATGAGATTTTTATGTCGGGCCCTTTTACATATGATGATGGTGAATTATTGTATGTTTGGCATACAGAAGAAGGGGAAGAGGTTCATTCTGTTTTTCATCAAATGACATTCTTTGCTTTAGACGAAAAATCTGGTCTATTTGAACGTTTTGATGAAGAACATTATCAACGAACTTTTCCAATAAAAACCTATGTAAATTGGCTAAAAGAAGTTGGATTTTCACATATAGAAATTACTTCTGATTTTACAGATGATGTGCCAACCGAATATAGTGAAAGAATATTTTTCAGAGCAGTAAAATAAACACCTTTTCAAATGAAGGTAAATTATGTATATTAGAGATGTCTCCATATGATTTACCTTCTGGCGAAAGGGTGTTTATTATTATTCAAAATTTCGTTGGTAAATATGGAAAAAAGATGCTGTTCCCCAGGCATTCTTTGTTTATTAATCCTCTTTTATTTTTCCCTTCAACACAAAGACTCATCTAAAACCACTGAAGAGTTAATCACAACAATTCCACAAGTTAATGAACAAACTAAACAATTGAGTAATGATCAAACGAATAATGAACTAAATGAAATTGGTTCAAATAAACAGGTAATTGTCGATGTTAAAGGTGCTGTAAAATTCCCTGGAGTCTATCAATTAACGTCAGAGGAAAGAGTGATCGACGCCATCACTTATGCTGGTGGTTATTTAGAAGAGGCGGAAACACGTTATATTAATCATGCGCAAAAATTACTAGATGAAATGGTCATCTATATACCTAAAAAAGGGGAGAGCCTTGATGAAATGCAATCTATTGGAGAAGGGGTTCATTCTATATCATTTGATTCGAACTCAACTCCCACATCAGGCGAGCTAGTGAATTTAAATACGGCGGATGAAACGGCTCTCTCTACATTACCAGGAATTGGTCCTTCTAAAGCTCAGGCAATATTGGCATATCGTGATGAAATTGGCTCTTTTAAATCAATCGAGGAATTAAAAAATGTCTCTGGAATCGGTGAAAAAACGTTTGAGAAATTGAAAGATTCTATCGTTGTTAATTAATCAAAAAATTACAACATTGCATATATAGCATTTTACTACTAAACTTAAACTATATATCGTAATGGAGGTAGTCATATGGAGCGCATTACATGGGATCAATTTTTCATGGCACAAAGCCATTTATTAGCACTTAGAAGTACATGTTCGAGGTTAGCAGTTGGTGCAACCATTGTACGCGATAATAGGATAATTGCAGCAGGATATAATGGATCCATCTCTGGGGATGAACATTGTATTGAGAAGGGTTGTTATGTAGTGGACAATCATTGTATTCGTACAATCCATGCGGAAGTGAATGCATTATTACAATGTGCAAAGTATGGTACACCTACTAAAGATGCAGATCTATATGTAACCCATTTTCCGTGCTTATCTTGTTCAAAATCAATTATCCAATCAGGCATAAAGAATGTCTATTATGCTAGTGATTATAAAAATAATCCTTATGCTTTAGAACTTTTTGAAAAGGCTAATGTGAATGTCGTACATGTACCATTTGATGGGGCAAAAATTGATTTTCTAAAATAACTTGTAGCCTAAGTGCATCTGTCGAAAAATTGTTACCTATCTGAAAAGAAGGCGAATGATTTATTTGATAAAATTCTTTACACATAAAACGTTATTCTATGCCTTGTCGATTTTAGTTGCCGCAATTGCAGCCCACGAATCGGCGAGGCTTTTAATGTTACTAGGATTACTTGTTTTATATTGCATTTATAAGAGAATAGAAAACTTCCATATCATCAGCATAAGTGTTCTAGGATTGGTTGCATTTTTCTATTTTTCAATTCTTTTAAAGGACTTGAATAAGCCGTTAGAATTACCTACAGTATTAACATGGACAGGTGAATATAAAATAAATGGATCTAAATTGCGTGGGTTTATGGAGGATGATGAAGGAAGAAAAGTATATGTTCTTTTTGAGTTTAAGTCTGAAGAAGAAAAACGTTCCTATCAATCTATCCCATTAGTTGGGCAACAGTACATTGTAGAAGGAGTAGTTGTTGAACCGTCAAAGCCCCCACATAAATATGCATTTTCCATGGAGAATTATTTAAAAGGTAAAGGTGCAAAAGGAATATTAGAAATTTCTAATTGGAGTTTTGTGAAAACGAAAACATCATTCTCCCAACGAATTAGTAGCCACCGCTATAAATTAATCAAACATATAGAATCTACTTTTCCTCACACACTGGCTGCGGAAGCGCAGGCACTCTTAATTGGCTATCAGGAACAAGTGGATCTTGAGACAACTAGGGCCTATCAAATATTAGGTATTACACATTTATTTGCGATCTCAGGCCTTCATATTGCTATCGTTTCTTTTATGTTTTTCCAAGGACTGTTAAGGTTACGTGTTCGCCGTGAAATTGCTATCATTGTGTTAATTGTAATTTTGCCTATTTATGCAATTCTAGCAGGTGGTACCCCTTCTGTATGGCGATCTGTGCTAATGGTTGAGTTAGTTCTTCTAATTAGGTATAAAAGCCGCCTAACGGTCGATGATGCCCTCTGTGTAAGTTTTATATGTTTTGTATTATTAGAGCCTTGGTCAATTTACCAAGTAGGTTTTCAACTTTCTTATTTGGCAACAGCAGCTTTGATCTTTTCTAGTCATATTATTAATCGATTTTCCTCTTGGATTGTTCAATCTTTTATTATTACTTTTGTTTGTCAATTACTCGTTTACCCTCTGCTACTTTTTCACTTTTATGAAATGAGTATCTCTTCTTTTATTGTAAATATCCCATTTGTTCCACTTTTTTCATTTATTATCCTTCCTATAAATATCTTGTTACTTGTTCTTACATTTTTACCTGGTCCATTCGCATCCATCCTGTTTTGGTTATATGAGCCTTGTCGTTTTTTCATTACAAAGTTAATTGAGGTTTTACAATCGTTACCTTATCAGTTGTGGAATCCAGGAAAGCCATCACTTTTTCTATTAACTATAGCTTTTGTAGGGGTTTTTATAACCTTTTATTTACTAGATATACGTGAAAAATGGTACAAAGTCGTAATATCATTACTATTTCCAATATTATGTTTGCATTTTAGTGGGAAAGTATTTAACGAATTGAAAATCTCATTTATTAATGTAGGACAGGGTGACAGTATACTCATTGAGTTACCCTTTCAAAAAGAAGTAGTTTTAATTGATACAGGAGGGTTACTTCGTTTTCAACAAGAGGACTGGAAAATGTCAACTCCCCCTTATGAAGTTGGTCGACAAATTGTTGTTCCTTATTTAAAAGGAAAGGGAATTAATGTAATTGACAAACTAATAATTACACACGCTGATGCAGATCATGTTGAAGGAGCAGAAGAAATTCTAAAAGAAATAAAGGTAGATGAAATTCATATTTCACCGGGTTCATTTAAGAAAGAGATCATGGACGATTTAATTAGAGAAGCAGTTAAACAGCAAATACCTATTAAAGAACAACTGTCGTTAAATCATTGGAAGGTTCAAAATGTTACTTTTCAATATGTTTGGCCTGAAGAAACAGTATATGAAGGTAATAACGATTCACTTGTTTTGTATATTAAGAAAGGTGATTTTGATGCGTTATTCACAGGGGACTTAGAAAAAGAGGGGGAATATGAACTTATAAGTAAGTTACCTGAATTAAAGAATATCGATTTACTAAAGGCAGGACATCATGGCAGTAAAACATCTAGTACTGAGGAATTTATAAAACAATTAAGCCCTTCGTTAACGGTTTTTAGCGCGGGTGAAAATAATCGATATGGGCATCCAAGTGAAGAAGTTATGGAGCGATTTAATCAATTAGAATTATCTTCTCTTGTAACGGGAGAAGTGGGGACGATTGAAATAAAAGTAGAAGAAGAACATTTGAAACTAGAAACGACTTATACGAGAGAAATCCAATAAAAAAGCTTTGTCAAAATGACAAAGCTTTTTACCTTCTTCAGTAGAAGTCTTACGCTTCTATAGAAGGGTAAAGAGAAATAATAATTAAAAAAATGAGTGCAAGTTTCCGGCGGATGTCATTAAGCGGCAGCATCGATTATTGTTGCAATGATAAACATTATTGCAAAGAATACAAATGATACTCCAAACCCAACGCCAGCATCGATTGCATCGTTACGCATAGAAGCTCCATTTTTACCTTCAAATGGATTATGTGTTACAAAGTTATCGTTTTGATGTCCCATATAAATCCCTCCTACTCAAATTCCATTATAAGTCAATGCATATTAAAAAGCCATATTGATTGAGGCAATTTCTATTACGTGCCAATTTTTAAGATGACATAATTTCGACAAAGATGCAAGAAATATAAAAAAGTGTATACTTGAAAGTACGAATAGTTAATAGGGAGGTTCCCTTCATGTTTGATAAGATTTGGAGAAACATTAAAAATGGTCAAATAGCTCCAGTATATTGTATTGTTGGCGAAGAATCATATTTTATTGATGAAACCATAAATAGATTAAAAAGTGCATTAACAGTTAATGAAGAACTTGAAATGATGACGTTTGACTTAGAAGAATCACCAGTTGATTTGGTTATAGACGAAGCAGATACGTTTCCATTTTTTACAGAACGAAAGTTGGTAATTGCAAAGAATGCTCTTTTTTTAAAAGCTACAGAAAAGGGAAAAGAAAAGATTGACCATGATTTAAAAAGACTTGAACTTTGGCTTGATCATCCTTCTGACTTTGCAGTTACTGTTTTTATTGCACCTTATGAAAAATTAGATGAGCGTAAAAAAATTACAAAAGCAATGAAACAAAAAAGTGTGGTGTTAAACGCTGAAACATTAAACGAAAATGATTTATCTGTCTGGATCCGTAATGCAGTAGATGCTTATGGTAAAACAATTTCCAATGAAGCGGTCGATAAATTAGTCGAAATGGTTGGCGCCAATATGTTGCAATTGCAAATGGAAATTGAGAAGATTTGTCTATATTTAGGTCAAGATGAGAAGCAGATTACTGACAATTTAGTGCAAGATTTAGTTGCTAAAACATTAGAGCATGATGCTTTTAAAATGTTGAATGCATATTTAGAACATAATAATACAGAAGCACTTAAAATTTATCATGATCTATTACGACAAAAACAGGAACCCATCATGCTTGTTGGGTTACTTTCCTCAAACATTAGAACGATGAACAATGTTTATTATTTGCAGAAAAAAGGTTATCATCCTACTCAAATCGCAAAAAATTTAAAGATTCATCCTTACCGTGTGAAGTTAATGGTTGAAAATCGAAAACGGCCAAGTGAAGAAAACATCTTAAAGGCTCTTCAAAAATTGTCAGAAATTGATTTACAATTAAAGTCAACTGGCGGGAATAGAGAGCGGTTGTTAGAGATGTTTTTGTTGAAGAAGCTTTAATATATAATTAACAAAAAATCCATCCTTGATAGGATGGATTTTGTATTTATATCAGCTGAAATGGCTAATATACTCACAAAGGTTTACTAAAGCAGCAGTCAGTACATCTAAAAATCGTTATAAACTATAATAACGTAAAAACTTCTTGAAGATGGAAAAAAGATCAATTGCATAATGCAATTGATCTTTGTAAGTTCATTAGTTTGCTTTTTGAGCAAGACGTGATTTTTTGCGAGCTGCAGCGTTTTTGTGGATAAGACCTTTAGAAGCTGCTTTATCAAGAGCTTTAGAAGCAGCTACTACTAATTCTTGTGCGTTTTCAGCGTTGTTAGCTAAAGCTTGTTCAGCTTTTTTAACAGTTGTACGCATTGCAGATTTAGCTTGTGAATTAGCTGCGTTTGCTTTTTCAGCAACTTTTACACGTTTAATTGCAGATTTAATATTTGGCATAACTTTCACCTCCTAAGTAAGGTACGAGATGAGTAACTTCTCATTAGTTTCATGTGTCAATACAACAAAAATCATTCTACCAAACGCACGGAATAATTGCAAGATATAAATGCAAAGAATATTTACTTGACAGTTTGAACATTATAGAAGTGAGGTGATTATATGGCAGAAGTAAATTGGAGCAGAACCGATCTTATTGATGAAGCAGATGAGGTTGTTGCCCACCAGACGAAACAGCAAAAAGAGAAATTAAAAGATTCAAATGGCGTTTTGATTGAAGAGATTAAAGAGAATCGAGTCAAAATTACGAAAGTCATTGTCGACAAACAAGGACAAGAAGAGATAGGAAAAAAAGAAGGTACTTATATAACTCTCTCAGTTCCCACTTTAAATATCGATGATGATATAGGCTTTAAACAGTTAGAAACTGCATTTATGAAATATTTAAATGATATTCATAAAGGGATCACACTAGGAGAAGACGATAAAGTTCTAGTAATTGGACTAGGAAATAAAACAATTACACCAGACGCAGTTGGTCCATTTGCAATTGATTCAATGCAAATTGAACAATTAGACCATCCGAATGAACACCTAATAATGTACGCTCCAGGTGTTACAGGACAAACAGGGTTTGAAACAAGTGACTTTGTACATGCATTGACAGAAAAAATTAAACCCGCATTAGTAATTGTCATTGATGCACTTGCAACTAGGGGAAGTGATCGTTTGTGTAAAACGATTCAAATTACTAATACTGGTATTCATCCGGGATCCGGTGTTGGCAATCAAAGAGCAGAAATATCGAAGGAAGTATTAGGCGTACCTGTTACAGCAATTGGGATTCCAACAGTTGTTGATGCAACAGTCATTATCGCGGATGCTGTCGAAAAAGTTTTTCGCTCTATTGCGGCAAAAATTCATGAGAAAGATAAGCCTTCTCGAAAGTTATCTGTTACATCTTGGCAACCTGATCCGAATGAAAGAATTGATTTTAGTGTATTAAAACCAATATTTGGTGAGTGGTCAACCTGGTCTCAGAATGACCGACTTCAACTTTTCCAAGAAGTTCTGTCTTCTCATCCAGAAAGGCTAATTGTTACGCCGAAAGAAGTCGATATATGGATTAATAAGTACTCTTATCTAATTAGTTCAGGGTTATTTAAATGGGTTAACAAAACAGCAAAATAATGTTCTAAACTTTCTCTCCTCTCCATAAGGTAGTGGAAGGAGAGGATGTCAATGTTAAAAAAATTAAAAGTATTATCTGTTTTTCTATTCTTCTTTTTTATGTTGCCTATAATTGCAGGACAATTGCCTTTTCCGAATAACGAAAAATTAGTGCATCCTAAAGAGAAAGCTGAAGAAAAGCCAGTCGTTTATGCAGCAAGCAGTGAAACAGTTACGGCTACAGATGTAGCACCAAATTATAATCCATTTGAAGTGTTATTTGTCTTTACACATTCTCACGAAACGTATAAACCGGTCATGAAAAATGCCAATGGAACAGTTGCAGTTTACGATGATCAGACGAATCTTTTCTCCATGCAAAAGACGATGGCAGATTATTTCCGCTTGAACGGTTTAACGGCAACCACATTGGATGTCGATGTAATGAAGTTGCTAAAACAAAATGGTGCACAGATGTACCAGGCATACGCTACAGTTAGACCTTACCTTAGTAAAGAAATAAAGCAAAAAAAATATGATTTAATTCTAGATATTCATCGAGATTCCTTACCGGGAGCAAAAACGACAATTAAGCACAATGAAGTTAATTATGCGAAGGTAGCATTTGTTATTGGAGCAGAAAATCCAAATTACAAGGCGAATTTAAGTAATGCGAATGCATTGAATAGTTCACTAAATAGTATTGTTCCAGGAATTTCACGTGGAATTATTGAGAAAAAAGGCGAAGGTGTTGACGGTGTATACAATCAAGATTTGGCTAAAGAAATACTATTAATTGAAATTGGTGGACCCGATAATACCGAAGATGAAGTATACCGCACAATATCCATTCTAGCCCAAGCGATTGCAAAAACATTTGCGAATCCAGAATTAGCATCTTAAAACGGTTATTAGAATTGTTGCGGATTATTATGATAATCATGTTTTTTTTACTCGAACATTGCGTAAATAGCTTGTTCACTGATATAATTCAAATAAGATTAGCCTTTTTGCGAAGAAGAAGACATTTTCTTACGTATATGAATTAAATTATTACTATATTTCAGTAGGGTGTACCCTCTACTGATAAAGGTTAAAGCCTCCAGCGTATGAATGATTTTGTAACAATTTTTGTTATGAAAATTGTTACAAAATTTGCTCAATATGTTTCTACAGTTTGTAGAATCATACGCGGGAGGCGTATTTGATTAGGAGTGGACAACTACATGAACCGAGAAGATAGACTAAAGCGACAACAGAATATACGAAACTTTTCTATTATTGCGCACATTGACCATGGAAAATCAACTTTAGCTGACCGCATATTAGAAAAAACAAAAGCATTAACTTCACGTGAAATGAAAGCTCAGCTATTAGATTCAATGGATCTAGAACGTGAACGTGGAATTACAATAAAACTGAATGCTGTACAATTAAAATATAACGCTAAAGATGGAGAGGTTTATACTTTTCACTTAATTGATACACCAGGACATGTCGATTTTACGTATGAGGTGTCAAGAAGTTTAGCAGCTTGTGAGGGTGCAATTTTAGTTGTCGATGCGGCTCAAGGAATTGAGGCTCAAACACTTGCCAATGTTTATTTAGCACTTGATAATGATCTTGAAATATTACCTGTTATAAATAAAATAGATTTGCCTGCTGCAGACCCTGAGCGCGTCCGTCAGGAAGTTGAAGATGTTATCGGGCTAGATGCATCAGAAGCAGTTCTAGCTTCGGCAAAAGCAGGCATTGGGATTGAAGAAATCTTAGAACAAATTGTAGAAAAAGTACCGGCGCCAACAGGGGATCCGGATGCTCCATTACAAGCGTTAATTTTTGACTCTGTTTATGACGCGTATAAAGGTGTCATTATATCAATCCGTATCGTAAATGGAACAGTAAAAGCTGGCGATAAAATTCGAATGATGGCAACTGGAGCAGAATTCGAAGTAATTGAAGTTGGAGTTCATACACCAAAATCAGTTCCACAAAGTGAGCTAACTGTCGGTGATGTAGGTTATTTAACAGCTTCTATTAAAAATGTTGCAGATACTCGAGTGGGGGATACAGTTACATTTGCAAACCGTCCTGCTGAGACACCACTTGAAGGATATCGGAAATTAAACCCGATGGTATATTGCGGTCTTTATCCAATTGATACGGCGAAATATAACGATTTACGCGAAGCACTAGAAAAATTAGAGTTAAATGATTCTGCTCTTCAATTTGAGCCAGAGACTTCACAAGCTCTTGGTTTTGGTTTCCGTTGTGGATTTTTAGGATTACTTCATATGGAAATTATACAAGAACGAATTGAACGTGAATTTAATATCGACTTAATAACAACTGCACCATCTGTAATTTATGATGTTCATTTAACAAATGGTGAAATTTTAAAAGTTGATAATCCTTCCATGATGCCGGATCCACAAAAAATCGATCGTATTGAAGAACCGTATGTAAAAGCAACGATTATGGTGCCAAACGATTATGTAGGCGCAGTAATGGAGCTTTGCCAAATGAAACGTGGTAACTTTATGACGATGGATTACATAGATTCAAGTCGTGTAAGTATTATTTATGAAATGCCATTATCCGAAATTGTCTATGATTTCTTTGACTTCTTAAAATCAAATACAAAAGGGTATGCATCATTTGATTATGAGTTAATTGGTTATAAACCATCTAAACTTGTGAAGATGGATATCTTATTAAATGGTGAGACAGTCGATGCATTAAGCTTTATTGTTCACCGTGATTTTGCTTATGAGCGTGGAAAAGTGATTGTCGAGAAGTTAAAAGAATTAATACCGCGTCAACAATTTGAAGTTCCAGTTCAAGCGGCAATTGGCCAAAAAATAATTGCCCGCTCAACAATTAAATCGATGGGTAAAAACGTTCTTGCTAAATGTTACGGTGGAGATATTTCACGTAAACGTAAACTTCTTGAAAAGCAAAAAGAAGGTAAAAAACGTATGAAGCAAGTAGGATCTGTTGAAGTACCACAGGAAGCTTTCATGGCAGTCTTAAAAATGGAAGATAAAAAATAAATAAGGTCATTGATTGAGTATTGTAATATTTTTGGATAATCAATCATATTTAAAAAGTGGGAATCCTCTATGGATACCCACTTTTTGTTATTTCATGTATAAAATACATCTAAAATGTGTATTTTCTTTGTCTGACTTTTATATTACAATAGCACTAATCCTAGTAAAAAAGTAAGGATTGTAAATAATATACATATTCATAAGTATGTAATATTCACTATTGTAATTTTTTATAAAAATACATCGAAGGGGTTGTACAAATGAATAAAAATATTGAGGGAAATAGTTCGTACTTCTTAGAACTAGATAATTTAAAGATGATTCGAACTATCGTATTAGAAGAGACTGGAAATATTGGCATATTATTGGCGGGAGAAGAATTGAAAATAGTACCTTCTAGTACAGTAATCCGTGTTTATTTAATCAATTTAGACGGTGGACAATATGAAATTGTGAAAGAACTTAATGCTTATTATTTCAAATCGGACGCTGAGGCACTTGAATTTACTACTAGATTTGAAAAATTTTCTGCAATCGATATGATATTATTTTTAAATAATGAGAAAACCTTAGTTACATATTAATTTAAGCGTACTTATTGTATAGAAACGGTAAGTACGCTTTTTATTTTTAGGAGAAATCGAAGTATGAATGTGCGGTAAAATTGAATTTTTATATTGAAACTGTAAAATATAGTGAAGTACTAACTTACAAGGAAAGTAGTTGATTATTTGGCTAGAGGCGTTTACATACATATCCCATTTTGTCATCAAATCTGTAATTACTGTGATTTTAATAAAGTATTTTTTAAAAATCAGCCTGTAGAAGAATATATTGAAGCTGTTGGTAAAGAAATAGAGATAGTAGTAAAAGAAATGCCGGAACAATTTCAAAAAATTGAAACTGTTTTTTTAGGAGGGGGAACACCAACTGCCCTTTCTGCAACACAACTTGAAAGGCTTTTACAATTGATTCAAGAAAAATTGCCAATGGAACATATGGTTGAGTTTACTTCTGAAGCGAATCCCGATGAGTTAACAATAGAGAAGCTTAAAGCATTAATAAATGGTGGCGTCAATCGTTTAAGTATGGGAGTTCAATCTTTTGATGAAGAATTACTGAAGAAATTGGGGCGAACACATTCGAATAATCATGTATATGAAACCATTCAAAAAGCAAAAGAAGTTGGTTTTCAAAATATTAGTATCGACTTAATGTATGGATTACCAGGTCAAACACAAGAACAGTGGGAAGATACACTAGACAAAGCATTACTATTGAACTTACCGCACTACTCTGCATACTCATTAATTGTTGAGCCGAAAACGGTATTTTATATCCAGTACTCAAAGGGAAAACTTTCTTTACCAACTGAAGATTCAGAAGCTGAAATGTATGGTCTATTAATGGACAAAATGAAGGCGAATGGCCTTAATCAGTATGAGATTAGTAATTTTGCGTCACAAGGTTTTGAATCAATTCATAATAAAATTTATTGGGATAATGATGAGTACGCTGGTTTCGGCGCAGGGGCTCATGGTTATTTAAATGGACAACGATATTCGAACCACGGACCTATAAAAAAATATTTGGAATCAGTTGAAAGTGGAAATCGACCTACAGTAAGAGGACATATGGTTTCTACTACTGAAAAATGTGAAGAGCATATGTTTTTAGGTTTAAGAAAAAATGAAGGGGTTACATTTAAAGAATTTGAGATGAGATTTCAGATCCCTATGCACGAGAGATATGGCGACATTATTCGACAATTAACTCGACAGGGATTGTTAATAGAAGATGAAATAGGCATTAGATTAAGTGAAAAAGGACGTTATCTAGGAAACGACGTATTTCAACAATTTTTATTAGAAGATTGAGCGATTCCGTTGACATCATTTATGAGATTTGATAATTTATTATTAGTATTAGCACTCTATCTTAACGAGTGCTAACAGAGGTGATAAACAGTGCTAACAAATCGACAATTACAAATTTTACAGGTAATCGTTGATGATTTTGTTACTTCAGCTCAGCCAGTAGGTTCACGTCAAATATCAAAAAAGGATTGGATTACATTTAGTCCTGCAACGATACGAAATGAGATGTCAGATTTAGAGGAATTAGGTTTTATTGAAAAGACCCACACATCATCTGGTCGTGTACCATCTGAGAAAGGGTATCGTTTTTATGTTGACCATTTATTAAAACCAAAAACTATGTCAGTCCAAGAGATTCGCTCGATTCAATCTTTATTCCAAAATCAAATTATTGAAATGGAACAAGTGATTCGCGAGTCGGCAAATATATTGTCTGAATTAACAACATATACAACGATTTTGCTTGGGCCGAATGTTAGAAATCACCGAGTAAGAAGATTCCAAATTGTTCCATTGACTGAACAAACAGCTGTTGCCATTATTGTCACTGACAATGGACATGTTGAAAATCAAACATTTAATCTACCTAAAGGATTTAGTCCTTCAGATATAGAGAAAATAGTAAATATTTTAAATGACCGATTAAATGGAATCCCTTTACTTGAACTCCAGCGAAAACTTGAATTAGAAACAGTTGAAGTTCTAAGACAACATATTTCAAAGGCAGATTCTATTATTTCATCATTAATGAATATTACATCTTTCCAAAATGATGGTAAACTTTATTTCGGTGGAAAAACTAATATGCTGAATCAACCAGAATTTCACGACTTAAATAAAGTACGTATGCTTATGGAATTAATGGATAAAGAAAACCAAGTGATTTCATTATTACACCCTGATGATCATCAAGGTATCCATATCCGAATTGGTTCAGAGAACAACCATTTAGCAATGGAAGATTGTAGCGTAATTACGGCTAGTTATTTAATTGGTGATGATCAACAAGGATCAATCGCCATAATTGGGCCTACGCGAATGGATTATCAACGTGTTATTTCTTTGCTTGATATTATGAGAAGCGGATTAACACGTGCCCTTTCTAATAAGCTAAGTGATTGATTTTAAGGAGGATTAGACGTGTCTGAGACGACAGAAAAAAAAGAGCAAAACTTTGAAGAAGTAACAGAGCAAAATGTAGAAGTAAATGACTCAGTTGAAACTACAAATGAAGCTTCAACTGCCAACGAAGGTTTAGATACTGAGTTAAAAGAAGAGGGTTTACTAGAAAATGAATACCAGTCTAAGGTTGCAGAACTAGAAACTAAACTAGCCGAAGAAGAAAATCGCTTCTTACGTTTGAGAGCTGATTTTGATAACCTACGCCGTCGTACACAACTTGATCGTGAAGCGGCGGAAAAATATCGTGCACAATCTTTATTATCTGATTTACTGCCTGTTATTGATAATTTTGAGCGTGCATTACAAGTTGAGGTAACTTCAGAGGATGCCACTTCACTTTATAAAGGAATTGAAATGGTATACAAATCATTTATTGAAGCTACTAAAAAAGAGGGACTTGAATTAATTCCAGCAGAAGGTGAAGTTTTTGACCCTACTATTCATCAAGCTGTTATGCAAGAAAAAGATGATAGTAAAGACTCTGGAATCATTTTAAGAGAACTTCAAAAAGGTTATAAATTAAAAGATCGTGTAATACGACCTTCAATGGTTTCAGTAAATGAATAATCATTTAAAATAATTCATGGAAATAACAGATTAGTTTTCTTAATTTTAGGAGGCAAAATTTATATGAGTAAAATTATTGGTATTGACTTAGGAACAACAAACTCTTGTGTAGCTGTTTTAGAAGGCGGCGAACCAAAAGTAATTCCAAACCCAGAAGGTAACCGTACTACTCCATCTGCTGTTTCATTCAAAAACGGTGAACGTCAAGTTGGGGAAGTTGCGAAACGCCAATCAATTACAAACCCTAACACGATTTTATCTATCAAATCAAAAATGGGTACAAACGAAAAAGTTAAAATCGAAGATAATGAATATACTCCACAAGAAGTATCAGCAATGATCTTGCAATATTTAAAAGGCTATGCTGAAGACTATTTAGGTGAAAAAGTAACTAAAGCTGTTATAACAGTACCTGCTTATTTCAATGACGCGCAACGCCAAGCAACAAAAGATGCTGGTAAAATTGCTGGTCTAGAAGTTGAACGTATTATTAACGAACCAACAGCGGCTGCACTTGCTTATGGACTAGATAAAACTGATCAAGATCAAAAAATCCTTGTATTTGACCTTGGTGGTGGTACGTTTGACGTATCAATCCTAGAATTAGGTGATGGGGTATTCGAAGTACTTGCTACAGCTGGGGATAACAAACTTGGTGGAGATAACTTTGATGAAGCAGTTATTAACTACCTAGTTGAAGAATTTAAAAAAGAAAACGGCATCGATTTATCAAAAGATAAAATGGCTATGCAACGATTAAAAGATGCAGCAGAAAAAGCGAAAAAGGATCTATCAGGCGTAACTTCTACGCAAATTTCATTACCATTTATCACAGCTGGAAATGATGGTCCACTTCACTTAGAACTAAATTTATCACGTGCAAAATTTGATGAGATTACACATGATTTAGTTGAACGTACAGTTATTCCAACTCGCCAAGCGCTAAAAGACGCTGGATTATCAGCATCAGAACTTGATAAAGTAATTCTTGTTGGTGGTTCAACTCGTATTCCTGCTGTTCAAGATGCAGTTAAAAAAGAAACTGGTCATGAACCACATAAAGGTGTTAACCCTGATGAAGTTGTAGCAATGGGTGCTGCAGTACAAGGGGGAGTATTAACTGGTGACATTAAGGATATCGTTTTACTTGACGTTACTCCACTTTCACTTGGTATTGAGACAATGGGTGGCGTATTTACGAAGTTAATCGAACGTAATACAACTATCCCAACTTCAAAATCTCAAACTTTCTCAACTGCAGCTGATAACCAACCAGCAGTAGATATTCATGTTCTTCAAGGTGAACGTCCAATGGCTGCAGATAATAAAACTCTAGGTCGATTCCAATTAACGGATATTCCACCAGCACCACGTGGTGTACCACAAATCGAAGTAACTTTCGATATCGACAAGAACGGTATTGTTTCTGTAAAAGCAAAAGACTTAGGAACACAAAAAGAGCAAACAATTGTAATTCAATCTGACTCAGGCTTATCTGACGAAGAGATTGAACGTATGGTTAAAGATGCTGAGGCAAACGCTGAAGCCGATGCAAAACGTAAAGAAGAAGCTGAGTTACGTAACGAGGCAGACCAATTAGTATTCCAAGTAGATAAAACAATCTCAGATTTAGGTGAGCAAATCACTGAAGAAGAGAAAAAATCAGTTGAAGATGCAAAAGAAGAATTGAAAAAAGCATTAGAAGCTGGTGAAATCGAAGGAATTAAAACTTCTAAAGAAAAATTAGAAGGTGTATTACAACCATTAGTTATGAAAGTATACGAACAAGCAGCAGCTGCAGCTCAAGCAGCTCAAGGTGGAGCTGAACCAGGAGCAGATGCTGGTAAAAAAGATGACGGTGTAGTAGATGCAGACTTTGAAGAAGTAAAAGACGATAAGTAATACCTTATAACATCTGAAATCGTAATCCAATCTAAAAAATGTGTAGATTACAGTAATTGTTCTACAAGTTTGAAAAGTCAAAGACTGTTTCTCGTCTTTGACTTTTTCAATGTAACAAATAAACACATAAGCGATTAAACAGATGTCTGACACAACTTATCCAAATAAAGCATTATCTTTTGTAGTGCAAACCTCATATAAAATGATACAATAAACGTTATGTAAACAGAGCGGAGTGTGAGCAATGAGTAAACGCGATTATTATGAAGTGCTTGGCGTTAGTAAAACCGCAAGCCAAGATGAAATTAAAAAAGCATATCGCAAACTTTCTAAACAATATCACCCAGATATTAATAAGGAACCGGGTGCAGATGAAAAATTTAAAGAAATCGCTGAAGCATATGAAGTATTAAGTGATGAGACAAAACGTTCGCAATATGATCAATTCGGCCATGAAGGTCCAAACCAAGGCTTTGGTGGCGGTTTTAGTGGTGGCTTTGGTGGTTTTGAAGATATCTTTAGTTCTTTCTTTGGAGGAGGATCCCGTCGTTCAGATCCTAACGCGCCACGTAAAGGCGATGATTTACAATACCGCATGAATATTTCTTTTGAAGATGCTGTATTTGGTAAACAAACTGAAATAGAAATTCCTTCTGAAGAATCTTGTGAGACATGTAATGGTTCTGGGGCAAAACCAGGTACAAATCCAAAAACTTGTGAGACATGTAAAGGGTCTGGACAAATTAATCAAACAGTTGATACGCCATTTGGCCGTATGGTAAACCGTCGTGCATGTAGTACTTGCCAAGGAACAGGGAAAATCATCATTGAAAAATGTACTACTTGCTATGGTTCAGGTACTGTTCAAAAACGTAAGAAAATTAAAGTTACTATTCCTGCTGGTGTTGACGATGGTCAACAACTTCGTGTTTCTGGCCAAGGTGAAGCCGGTATTAATGGTGGACCTTCTGGTGATTTATATATTGTCTTCAACGTACGTGCACATAAAGAATTTGAGCGTGACGGAGATGACATTTACTATGAATTGAAATTAACATTCCCACAAGCAGCGTTAGGTGACGAAATCGAGGTACCTACCATCCATGGAAAAGTGAAATTAAAAATTCCTGCAGGAACACAATCAGGAGCACAGTTCCGTTTAAAAGATAAAGGTGTTAAAAATGTTCATGGCTATGGTCAAGGCCATCAATATGTAATTGTGAAAGTTGTTACACCAACAAAGCTAACAGAAAAACAAAAACAAATATTACGTGATTTCGCTGAAATAAGTGGCGATATTCCAGAAGAACATGGAAGTTCATTATTTGATAAAATTAAAAAAACTTTTAAAGGAGAATAACGGAGGACAAAAGGAGATTTTAAGCCCCGTTGGTAACTTTAGCAGTTAATTATTAGCATTTTTGCTTAGAACAAAAGAGGAGCTGATTGCAAGTGAAATGGACGGAAATTTCAATATTAACAACAAACGAAGCGGTCGAAGCTGTATCTAATATCTTACATGATGCAGGTGCAAGTGGTGTTGTAATTGAAGACTCAACAGAAATTAATAAAGAACGTGTTAATCAATTTGGTGAAATTTATAGCTTAGATCCACATGATTATCCCAATACTGGAGTTGTGGTGAAAGCATATTTACCTGCATCAAGTTTTTTAGCTGAAACTGTTGAGGAAATTAATCTTGCAATCACAAATCTTGTGAATTTTGATATTAACATTGGAGAAAATAGTCTTACAACTACTGAAGTAAACGAAGAAGACTGGGCGACGGCATGGAAAAAGTATTACCATCCTGTGAAAATATCTGAACGCTTTACGATTGTACCAACATGGGAGAATTATACCCCTGTTAGTACTGATGAATTAATCATTGAACTAGATCCTGGAATGGCATTTGGAACTGGAACACATCCAACAACAGTTATGTGTTTGCAAGCCCTTGAAAAAGTAATCCAACAAGGTGATAAAGTAATTGATGTTGGAACAGGTTCAGGTGTACTTTCTATCGGAGCGGCAATGCTTGGTGCGGGTAAAGTACATGCGTTAGATTTAGATGAAGTAGCGGTTAAGTCTGCCCGTGAAAATATTGAACTTAACAAAGTTGACGAGCAAGTAGAAGTATTTCATGGAAATTTATTAGATACAGTTAAAGAAGCAGCTGATGTTGTTGTAGCTAACCTTTTAGCTGAAATTATTTTGAGCTTCACAGATGATGCTTATTCAATTGTAAAACCTGGTGGATTGTATGTTACTTCGGGTATTATTGCATTGAAAAAAGAAGATGTTAAAACAGCGCTTGAAAAATCAGGGTTTATCATTGAAGAAGTATTGTTAATGGAAGATTGGGTAGCAATTATTGCTCGTAAGCCGCAAAATTAAGAAGGTATTTCATATATTCGAGGAGTTGTCCCTTAGTATAATACAGGGTCAACTCCTTCGTATATATATCTTCATTCAGTAAAAGAACCTATACTTTAATCTATACTCATAATTAATGATCTGGAGGTGTGCCATGCAACGCTACTTTGTTCGTGAGCCATTTAATGAAAATAAAGAAGTAATGATTACTGGTGAAAATGCCCGTCATATTTCAAAGGTAATGCGCATGGAAGCAGGAGAAAATATTGTTGCTGTTCACAATGGAACTGCATACATATGCAACATAATTTCAGTAGGTCAGGAAGTATATGTAAAACAAACTGGCGATATAATACCATCTCCTGAATTGCCAATCAAAGTAGATGTTGCTTGCGGCCTTCCAAAAGGCGATAAGTTGGAATTAATAAGTCAAAAAGGAACAGAACTTGGGATGCATGCATTAATTCCATTTTCCGCAGAACGTTCGATTGTGAAATGGGATGAAAAAAAGGGAGAAAAGAAGACGGAAAGACTCCAAAAAATTGCTCAAGAAGCAGCAGAACAATCCCATCGTACACATATTCCTGTCATTCATACACCAATTTCCTTCAAAGAAATACTGTCAATTATCCCTAAATATGATGCGGTATTTCTAGCAGATGAAGAAGATGCCAAGCAGGAAATTCGCACAAGGTTTGCGGATAAACTAAAAAAAGTGTATGATAATGAATCGAAGTCTATTTTATTAATATTTGGTCCTGAAGGTGGCATTTCGCGTAAAGAAGCCGATCGCTTACTTGAAGCTGGGGCGGAGACGATGTCACTTGGTCCTCGTATATTACGTGCAGAAACGGCGCCATTATATGCGCTCTCTGCCATTTCATATGAATTTGAATGAAAGAGGTGTACTAGCCTTGTCAACGGTGGCTTTTCATACTTTAGGCTGTAAAGTAAACCATTACGAAACAGAAGCAATATGGCAGCTTTTTAAGGAACAAGGATATGAACGTACTGATTTTGAACATCAGGCAGACGTTTATGTCGTTAATACATGTACAGTAACAAACACGGGCGATAAAAAATCTCGTCAGGTAATTCGTCGTGCAGTTCGTCAAAATCCCGATGCAGTTATATGTGTAACTGGTTGTTATGCTCAAACATCTCCTGCAGAAATTATCGCAATCCCTGGTGTGGATATTGTAGTAGGTACTCAAGACAGACAAAAAATGCTTGGGTATATTGAACAATACAAAACAGAAAGACAACCAATTAATGCTGTGCGAAACATCATGAAAAATCGTGTGTACGAAGAATTAGATGTACCTAATTTCACAGATCGTACACGTGCTTCACTTAAAATTCAAGAAGGTTGTAATAACTTCTGTACTTTTTGTATTATTCCATGGGCACGTGGTCTTATGCGTTCACGTGATCCTCAAGAGGTAATTAAACAAGCACAAGCTTTGGTAGATGCAGGGTATCTTGAAATTGTTTTAACTGGTATTCATACGGGTGGTTACGGACAAGATTTCAAAGATTATAACTTAGCTCAATTGCTTCGTGATCTTGAAGCGAATGTAAAGGGACTTAAACGTCTTCGAATTTCTTCAATTGAAGCATCTCAATTAACAGACGAAGTAATTGAAGTATTGCGAGATTCAAAAATTGTTGTACGTCACTTACACATTCCGATTCAATCTGGGTCTAATACTGTATTAAAACGTATGCGTCGCAAATACACAATGGAATTTTTCGCAGAGAGATTACTTCGATTAAATGAAGCGTTACCTGATTTAGCTATTACATCAGATGTAATCGTTGGATTTCCAGGTGAAACAGAAGAAGAGTTTATGGAAACATATAATTTTATTGCTGATCATAAATTTGCAGAGCTTCATGTATTCCCATTCTCAAAACGTACTGGTACTCCGGCAGCTAGAATGGAAGACCAAATCGATGAAGAAATTAAAAATGAGAGAGTACATCGTTTGTTAACATTAAATGATCAATTAGCAAAAGAATATGCGTCTCGCTTTGAAGGAGAAGTTTTAGAAATTATTCCAGAAGAACATATCAAAGATTCCGAGCAAGACAATTTATTTGTAGGGTATACAGATAATTATTTACGTGTCATTTTTGAAGGTACTGAGGATATGATAGGTAAATTAATAAAAGTCAAAATTTTAAAAGCTGGATATCCACACAATGAAGGCCAATTTGTTCGCGTTTTAGAAGAACAAGAACAGATTTAAATATAATAATCGACAAAGTTTCTCTAAACGGAAATTTTGTCGATTTTTGTTTTATAGGACAAATAAGACATTATTGCCTGATATATATAAGAATTGTCCATATAAATTTCACACAAGTTATATGTAACGTATCAGATAAAATAGGTAAGGTTAATTAGTGTATTAAAATAATTATCTGAAATTTCCATATAACAATCTTTAATGGTATGATTAAGAGGTACGGACAACTTGTATTATAAAAATGAAGGAGCAATTTATAGATGACAAAAGAGTATGCTTCAATGATTGACCATACGTTATTAAAGGCTGATGCAACAAGAAGTCAAATTGAAAAATTATGTAGTGAAGCTAGTGAATTTGAATTTGCATCAGTTTGTGTAAATCCGACATGGGTGAAATATAGCGCAGAACTATTAAAGGATTCAAAAGTTAAAGTATGCACAGTTATTGGTTTTCCATTAGGTGCATCCACATCAGAAGTAAAAGCATTTGAAACAAAAAATGCTATTGCAAATGGTGCAGAAGAAATTGACATGGTAATTAATATCGGTGCCTTAAAAAATCAAGAATTCGATCTAGTTCGTGAAGATATCAAACAGGTCGTAGATGCAGCAAATGGTACCCTTGTAAAAGTAATTATTGAAACATGTTTGCTATCTGATGAAGAAAAAGTAAAAGCGTGTGAACTTTCTGTCGAAGCTGGTGCTGATTTTGTAAAAACGTCAACAGGTTTTTCAACGGGTGGTGCTACAGCAGAAGATGTAGCATTAATGAGAAAAACAGTTGGACCAACAGTTGGTGTAAAAGCTTCTGGTGGAGTGCGAAATTTACAAGATATGCAAAAGATGATCGAAGCCGGAGCGACTAGAATTGGTGCAAGTTCTGGTGTTGCCATTATCAATGGATTAACTTCAGATTCAAACTACTAAATTTTTCCGTAAATAATTATAAATAAATTTATTTAGATTTAATAGTTTGTGTTGACTGAATCTGGGCTTTGCGATATAATCTCTAAGTACACGTTAACTTCCCGTTAATGTTGTATTGATGTGTGTTCGGAGGGAGGGAAAAAGAGATGTCAAAAACTGTCGTTAGAAAAAACGAATCGCTTGAAGATGCTCTTCGCCGCTTCAAACGTACTGTATCTAAAAGTGGTACAATTCAAGAAGTTAGAAAACGCGAATTTTATGAAAAACCTAGCGTAAAACGCAAAAAGAAATCAGAAGCTGCACGTAAACGTAAGTATTAATTTCCTAAAAATCCCTACGTTCATAACACGCAATTTGATGATTCACTAAAACAACTTGAAATTCATATACCCTAGTGTTTGTTTTTACAAATACTAGGGTATTTTGCATTTTTTTGGAAATTCCATATGTTTAATATACGCATTATGAAATTTAACATACGAAAAAAATAAAATTAAAATAAAATATATTGAAACTAATTTTAAGTATATACGTAAATAAATTAAGTTCGAAATAAATTGAAGGGAGGGATAGAGTGAAAAAATTAAGACCCATTACTTTATTATTTTTAATACTTTTTTCTTTTTCACTATGGACATCAAGCATCACTGCAGAGGCAAGTGACAAAGTGTTTACTGTTCCAATTGAGAATGAAGTTGAAAAGGGCTTAGAAGTGTTTTTAAAGCGTTCTTTCGATGAAGCGATGAAACAGGGAGCAAAAGCTATTATTTTAGAAATACATACACCTGGTGGCTTTGTAGACGCAGCTTATGACATAGCAAAGCTTATGGACCAAACACCAATTAGAACAATTGCTTTTATTAATTCAAAAGCGCATTCAGCGGGAGCATTTTTAGCATTACATGCAGATGAAATATATATGGTTCCAAGTGGGACAATTGGAGCGGCTGCTATTATCGATGGTAAGGGAAATGCTGCAAATACAAAAGCAAATAGCGCATGGCTGGCAGCAATGAAGGCTGCCGCAGAAATTTCCGAAAGGGATCCCAAATACGCTTTGGCGATGGCTGATATAAAAATGGACCTACCTGAATATAGGGCACCGGCTGGAGAATTACTTACGTTATCTGCAGATGAAGCTGTAAAAGTAAAATATTCAGAAGGAACAGCCAAAGATTTAGATGAAGTGTTAGAACTTGCAAACTTATCTAATAGTGAAATTGTTCATATGGAATTAACATTTTCAGAAAAACTTGCAAGGTTTATTACAAACCCCATTGTCGTAACCTTCCTTTTAACTATTGCAAGTATTGGTTTAATGATGGAACTATTTTCTCCAGGTTTTGGTTTACCAGGGCTAACAGGTTTGTTTGCACTGTCATTATTCTTCTTTGGGCATACAATAGCAGGTTTTGCTGGTTATGAAACAATTATTATGTTTATTATTGGTTTCATTCTCCTCATTGCGGAATTATTTGTGCCTGGCGGAATCGTTGGTTTTATTGGTGGTGCACTTGTTGTTATGAGTTTATTATTTTCAGGAGCGAGTGTGGTTCACATGGCATATTCAATTTTAATTGCAGTAGCTATTGCAATTATAGGAATGGTGGTATTAATGAAATTTTTTGGTAAAAATTTACATCTCTTTAATAAACTGATTCTTAGGGATGCCACAACTACTGAAGAAGGGTATGTTTCGAATATTAACCGAATTGAGCTTTTAGGGAAAACAGGTGTAACCTTAACGCCGTTACGCCCTGCTGGTACAATACAAGTTAATAAGGAAAGAATCGATGTAGTATCCGAAGGGAGTTATATTGGTTCAAATAAGAAAGTGGAAATCATAGAAGTGGAAGGTTCTCGCGTTGTTGTGAGAGAAATGAAAATTGAACAGGAGGAACAAGAATGATTATTGATGCAGCAGCTATTACGTTAATTATAGGAATTGTAGTAGCCATTATTATTATTTCAGTGTTTTTAACATTTGTACCCATTGCATTATGGATTAGTGCATTGGCAGCGGGAGTTAGAGTTAGTATTTTCACATTAATTGGTATGCGCTTACGTAGAGTTATTCCAGCACGTATCGTAAATCCACTTATTAAGGCACACAAAGCAGGGTTAGATGTAACAATTAATCAATTAGAATCACATTACTTAGCGGGAGGTAACGTAGACCGTGTAGTAAATGCTCTAATTGCCGCTCAACGTGCTAATATTGAATTATCTTTTGAACGTTGTGCAGCGATTGACTTAGCAGGTCGTGATGTACTAGAGGCTGTTCAAATGTCCGTAAACCCAAAAGTAATTGAAACGCCTTTTATTGCAGGTGTTGCGATTAATGGTATTGAAGTTAAAGCAAAGGCTCGAATTACTGTACGTGCCAACCTAGATCGTCTAGTTGGGGGTGCTGGTGAAGATACAATTATTGCCCGTGTTGGTGAAGGGATTGTATCAACAATTGGTTCTTCAATAAGTCATTCTAAAGTATTAGAAAATCCAGATTTAATTTCACAAACGGTATTATCAAAAGGTTTAGATTCAGGGACTGCATTTGAAATTTTATCCATTGATATTGCGGACGTAGATGTTGGTAAAAATATCGGGGCAGAATTACAAATAGAGCAAGCACAAGCAGATAAAAATATTGCACAAGCAAAGGCGGAAGAACGTCGAGCTATGGCTGTTGCAAATGAACAAGAAATGGTTGCAAAAGTTCAAGAAATGAAAGCTAAAGTTGTTGAAGCAGAGGCAGAAGTACCGATGGCAATGGCAGAGGCGTTACGTTCGGGGAATTTCGGAATTATGGATTATATGAATTATAAAAATATCCAAGCAGATACATCTATGCGAGATTCTATTGCAAAAGTTTCAAATGATAAACCAGATACACCTAAAAAATAAATAACATATAGTAGTTAACTCACCTGTAGAAGGGAGTGTATATTCCAAATGGAAGGAATCATTATGATGGTGGTTGTTTTCATCATAAGTTCTTTGCTTTCTGGTAAAAAGAAGAAAGAACCAAAGGGAATGCCACCGTTTAGTAATCAACAAAACAAGCGAGATTTTAGTGCTCCTCCAAGAAAAAGTGAGGCGCCACAAAAACATAAATCCAAATCTCTCGAAGATTTTGCAAATGAAGTATTTCAACAATTAAGTAACAAAGATCATTCAACTAAGAAAGCTCTGCCTAAAATTGAGGAAGTAAAAGAGGCTCAGATTAAAACTCCTCCAATAAAAAATAGTACAACGAACAGGCCTTCATTAGATATGAATCGAACTCAGAGCAAAGTTTTATCTACAGCAAGAGAGAATAATACACAAAGTGATTTTATTCAATCTGGCGAAATAGGGAGTTTTATTCCAACAAATAAAAAAGCGTTGGTCCAAGCAATTATTGCGTCGGAAATAATAGGACCTCCAAAAGCCAAAAGATAAAAGTGAAAAAATATCATTTTTTCCAAATGTAAACATCAATTTCGTATCTATTATACATGTCCCCCTTTCTTCAAGCATATAATTTGCGGAAAGGGGGCATTTTTTGTGAAAAAGCTGTTCCAATATGAGCCGATTATTGAAATTAATAAATGTAGACAATTTAAAATGATTGGAAATTATACGTTTCTAGAAGCTTCTGAGCAACATTGTACATTGATTTATGAAAAATTCTTAATTGTGATTAAGGCAAAGCGAGTACATATCGACGTACTAAAGGATGAAGAGATCATCATTCGTGTAGAAGAACTTACAGATGTAGAAATGAAACGTCAGGTGGATCAACATGAAAAAATTCGATAACCGCCCTGTTGAAATCAGAGTTTCAAAAGATAATAAAGTTCACGATTTTATACAACTTCTACATGCAAGGAAAGTAAAAATAAAGAATTTGAAACATCTAGAAAAAGAAGTACGATTCGAAATTGCCCGCAAAGATGTAAAGATTGTACGTAATGTCAGAAGTAAATTTCATTTAAAAGTAAAAATTCGCTATTTACAGAAGTCGAGAATATTTCAACCGGATGCTTGGACTGCAATTGGGTTATTATTATTAATTTCAATCCCAATCATTTCTTCGCAATTTATTTGGGATGTAAATGTTCAGGCCGACACACCTGAAATGAGGGTGGCTGTAGAAAAATTAATAGATGAAAAATTATCTTTAGATAGTCCGATTCTTAAAAAGAATATAGAATCTGACTTTGAGATTAGACAATCTATTATGGAGGACATGAGACAATTATCTTGGGTTCATATTTTTAAAAAGGGTAGTAGCATGACGATCGTGCCGCAACTCGCTCCTATAACTAATATAAAAGATCAAAAAAGTGAAAAATTGCATCATTTAGTAGCAGCAAAAAGTGGTGTCATTACACATTTTGAAATTTCTAGCGGTGAACGTCGCGTATTTCCGAATACTACTGTATATGAAGGGGATACACTTGTATCAGGGGTTATTACTGTTGGAGACAAATCCGTAGCAATTGGAGCTTCTGGTGAAGTTTATGCGGATTATTGGTTAGAAACTGAATTTACAATTCCGAAGAAAGTGGAATTTGTTTCAACTAGTGAAAAACAGTGGGAAATTGATTTCAAAATAAGTGATGAAAAGGAGCAGGGACAATCGTTTCAAAAAGTCAATTTACCAAAGTGGCTCTCAAATTATATCGAAATCAAAAGGACTCAAAAGTTCAATACGGTTACGGAAGAAATAACCGAAAAAGACATGGAATCGTTCATTTTGCCTCTATTGCACGAAAAAATATTAAAATCCTTACCGCCCAAAACAATTATAAAGAAGGAAAACATTTTGCACGTTACTTTCGATGATGATAAAGTAAAAGGGAAAGTCCTATTTTTGGTAAATGAAAACATCGCGAAAGAATATCCTATAGACCAAGGAGATTGATCTATGTCAGAACAACTATCAGAATTACAAGTTGAAAACCCGAATGAAGCTGTCATGCTACTTGGAATGTCAGATGCCAATTTAAAATTAATTGAAGAAACATTTAAAGTTCAAATTATTACTCGTGGTGAAGTTATTCAAATTGCAGGAGAAGGTCAGCAAAAACAACAGGTGACTGTTCTATTAAAAGAGCTAATAAAAGTAATTCGTAAAGGAATTAATATTGATTTACGTGATGTTTCGACTGCAATCGAAATGTTAAATAAAGGTACAATTGAATATTTTGCAGAGCTATATGATGAGGAAATCGCACGCACTTCTAAAGGTAAACCGATTCGAGCAAAAACAATTGGTCAGCGCGAGTACATAAGAGCAATTCGCCATAATGACCTTGTATTTGGAATTGGACCAGCTGGAACTGGGAAAACTTATATAGCTGTTGTAATGGCCACACAGGCATTAAAAAATGGACATGTAAAACGAATCATTTTAACTCGTCCAGCAGTTGAAGCTGGTGAATCATTAGGTTTTTTACCTGGGGATTTAAAAGAAAAAGTTGATCCATATTTACGTCCACTTTATGACGCTTTGCATGATATATATGGTGCAGAACAAACGGGTCGTTTAATCGAGAGAGGTACAATTGAAATTGCACCATTAGCATATATGCGCGGACGTACATTAGATGATGCCTTTGTAATTCTTGATGAGGCTCAAAATACTACGCATATGCAAATGAAGATGTTTTTAACTCGTTTAGGGTTTGGTTCAAAAATGGTCATCACTGGGGATAAAACCCAAATTGATTTACCTAAAAATACCGAATCTGGTTTAATCATTGCTGAACGGACTTTAAAATATGTAAAAGATATACACTTCCAAACTTTAGAAGCAGGTGACATTGTACGTCATCCACTGGTTTCAAAAGTTATTAAAGCTTACACCGACCAAGAATTATAATTGTATGGAACATCAAATAAAAGTTGTCTCTGGACGTACCTTTGAGACAACTTTTTTTATTTTTATAATTTGAATGTAAATGAACGTCAAATTGTCTGTAAATGGCTTTGTAAAAATCATTACATAAATTATTACTAATTTTATTAAAAGAATACATAACAAATCATGAAAAACTATTAATAAATTGGTAAACTAGTATATATGCTATCTTGGGGGTGCAGAATGGATAGGCACTTAAACAAAATTATGAATTTAATAAGTTTTCGTACTTTTTTGGTCATAGTACTTTTCATAACAGGACTTTTACAATTCTTTATGATGGTTGGGAATGTTCGTGGAATTACATATGATATACAACCTTTTCAATTAGCTCCGGAGACTATTCGCTCAGCGAAAACGTTAGAAGATACAGCAAAGACTGAACAGGAGAGGGATAGTGCAGAGCAAGCGGTTGAACCTGTATACGTATTCAATAAAGAAATAGCAGAGCATAGATCGGCGCTCGTCACTAGTATTTTAGATATCGTTATAGATTTGAGATCGGAATATAAGACTTTAGACAAAGATAGTAAACCACCCATTGAAGAGCAAATTGAAGAACTGAGAAAAAGATTAAAAGATATTACAGACAGTCAATCTCAATTATCATTAACTAATTATCATCTACAAATATTGTTAACATCGAATGAGGAAAACATTGTTTCTGCAAGTAAAACTATCTCGAAATTAGTGGAAACAACACTTAATGAGCCAATAAGATATGAGCAAATTACCTCTCAACGAAATGAAATAGAAAGTAAAATTAGGCAACAGCTTCAAGTAGAAGAAGCATTACAAAGTGCACTAATAGTTATTGGTAGGGCTGCAATTTCAGAAACAGAATTGTTAGATGAAAATCAAACAGAAGAGTTAAAACAGCAAGCTCGTGAAGCAGTAGAGCCAACAAGAATTCTTCAAGGGCAAATCATTGTCCAAGAGGGTGAATTAATTGACCGCGAAGTCTATCGTCAGTTAGAGTTTCTTGGATTATTAAATAACAATACATCACTAAAACCTGTTGTTGGATTAATGATGTTAATTTTTATCCAAATGGCATTTTTATTCATTTATTTTGATCGTGAGAAAATAGAAACTTCAAAAAAAGTAAATTCAGTCTTATTATCTACGATTGTTTATTCACTGTCAGTTATTTTAATGAAGTTAATGAGTCTCGTTACGACAGAGTTCGATGTAGCAGTCTCTTTTCTATTTCCAACCGCACTAGCTACAATGCTAGTTAGGTTATTAGCTACTGAAAAAGCAGCAATACTAGTTACTGTATTAACAGCTACTTCTGCAGGAGTCATTTTCCAAGAGGGGTATTCTGCAGTCTTACAGATGGATATAGCGCTTTACATTTTATTTGGCGGATTATCCAGTCTATTCTTTGTACGTAAGATAGAAACAAATGCCCATTTACTACATGTGGTGGGGATTGTCTCTGCAACCAATTTATTATTTATTACTTGTTATTTGTTAATGTCACAAACAAACTATGGCCTTGTCGAGCTAATGTTTTATGCTATAGCTGGAATTGTTTCTGCATTATTATCAGGTGCTTTAACAATGGGCTTGTTACCATTTTTTGAATCAGCCTTTGGGCTATTGTCGACAATGAGACTAATTGAATTAACGAATCCTAATCATCCATTACTGAAAAAAATATTGACGGAAACACCTGGTACTTATCATCACAGTGTAATGGTTGCTAATTTGGCTGAAGCAGCATGTGAAGCGATTGGGGCAGATGGTTTATTAGCTCGAGTAGGTTGTTATTATCATGATGTAGGTAAAACCCGTAGGCCAGCTTTCTTCATTGAAAATCAAGTGTCGGGTATTAACCCTCATGATTCCTTACCTCCTCAAAGAAGTGCGGAAATTATTATTGCCCATACGACAGATGGAGCAGATCTTTTGAGAAAACACAAAATGCCGCAAGAAATTATTGATATTGCTTTGCAGCATCATGGTACAGGTAAGTTAAAATACTTCCTTTTTAAAGCAAAAGAGGAAGGGCAAGAAGTCAATGAAAATGATTTCGCATACCCTGGTCCAAAACCACAAACAAAAGAGGCGGCAGTAGTTAACATAGCAGATAGTGTAGAAGCTGCTGTTCGTTCAATGAAACAACCGAATCCTGAGAAAATTCAAGAATTAGTGCATTCAATTATTAAAGGGCGTTTACAAGAAAATCAATTTGATGATTGTGATGTATCAATAAAAGAATTAAAAATAATTGAAGAAGTATTATGCGAGACGTTAAATGGTATTTTCCATTCGCGAATTGAGTATCCAAAAGAAGGCTAACTTCTTTTTTAAACGGTTATCATAAAATAAGAACGTAAGATATAGAAACCACCATCTGATTAAAAGTATGTTTTCATCAGATGGACTACTATGTGAGTTGGAGGAAAAGAATGGCCTTAGTAATTGATTTTTTAGATGAAACAAATGAAGTAAAAGAAGAGCATATGGAATTAGTTGAAAAACTACTACAACATGCGTCTGAAGTAGAAATGATTGAGGATGGTAGCGAAGTATCTGTTACATTCGTTACGAATGAAGCTATTCATGAAATTAACAAGCAGTACCGAGACAAAGATCAACCAACTGATGTTATATCTTTTGCCTTAGAAGAATTAGGTGAAGGTGAAGTAGAAATTGTTGGAGAAGGGATTCCGCGTGTTTTAGGTGACATCATTATTTCAACTGATCGTACGAAAGAACAAGCTGTGGAGTATGGTCACTCTTTTGAACGTGAACTTGGCTTTTTAGCAGTCCATGGCTTTTTACACTTATTAGGTTACGACCATATGACACCGGAAGACGAAAAAACGATGTTTGGTAAGCAAGATGAAATATTATCATCTTTTGGCTTAGGTCGTGATTTTAATGAACGTTCGTAAGTTCATTAAATCATTCGGTTTTGCATTTTATGGAATTGTTATGTCATTCGAACAACAAAACATGCGCATCCATTTTCTAAGTGCTATTATTGTCATTATTGCAGGCTTATGGACAGGGTTAAATCAAGTGGAATGGCTAGTACTAATATTAATGATCTCCATTGTTATTGGTGCTGAGTTAATTAATACAGCAATTGAGAATGTGGTTGATTTAGCATCGCCAGAAATCCATCCATTAGCAAAAAGAGCAAAGGATGCTGCTGCTGGTGCAGTACTTGTATTTGCACTAGCAAGTGTTATAATCGGATTACTAATTTTTATTCCAAAATGGTTTATTTAGGGAGGATTTTTCCATGTCTATAGATAAGAATTCATTAATTGAACAGTCTAAAATTGCTCGCGAAAAAGCGTATGTTCCATATTCTAATTTTCAAGTGGGCGCGGCACTATTAGCGGAAGATGGTACAGTTTATCGTGGTTGCAATATTGAAAATGCGGGCTATAGTATGACAAACTGTGCAGAACGAACTGCTTTCTTTAAAGCTGTTTCTGAAGGGGTTAAAAAGTTTAAAGCAATTGCTATAGTAGCTGATACAGATGGTCCTTGTGCTCCATGTGGTGCTTGCAGACAAGTCATGGCTGAATTTTGTGACACAAAAATGCCAGTATATTTAACAAATTTAAAAGGTGCCGTTCAAGAAACAACTGTAGGCGAGTTGTTACCATTCGCCTTTTCACCGGAGGATTTAAAATAATGCAAGAAAACAGTAATTATAAATCAGGTTTTATATCAATTATCGGACGACCAAATGTAGGTAAATCTACATTTCTTAATCGAGTAATTGGGCAAAAAATTGCCATTATGTCTGATAAACCACAAACAACACGCAATAAAATTCAAGGTGTTCTAACAAGAGAACAAAGCCAAATGATTTTTATTGATACGCCAGGAATTCATAAACCAAAACATAAATTAGGCGAATTTATGATTAAAGTATCCAAAAATACTTTACGAGAAGTCGATGCAATTATGTTTATGGTAAATGCTGAACAAGGACTTGGTAAGGGAGACGAGTTTATCTTAGAATTACTTGAAGGGACTCAAACTCCGGTATTTTTAGTTGTAAATAAAATTGATCAAATCCATCCAGATGAGCTTGTTGGAATTATTGACTCATATAAGTCGAAATATAATTTTGCTGAAATTGTTCCAATCTCTGCGCTTCAAGGGAACAATGTTGATAATTTATTGGAAGTCATTGAAAAATACTTACCACAAGGCCCACAATATTATCCTGCTGACCAAGTGACAGACCACCCTGAACGATTTATTATCTCAGAGTTAATTCGTGAAAAAGTGCTTCATTTAACACGTGAAGAAATTCCTCATTCAATTGCTGTAGTCATTGACCGCATTAAACGAGATGATGAAAATGAAAATATGATTCGTGTTCAGGCAACAATCATGGTTGAAAGAGATTCCCAAAAGGGTATAGTCATTGGGAAACGAGGCGCATTATTAAAAGAAGTTGGTACTTTAGCAAGAAAAGACATTGAATTACTTTTAGGTTCTAAAGTCTATTTAGAACTTTGGGTAAAAGTACAAAAGGATTGGCGTAATAAATCAACACATTTACGTGACTTTGGCTATCGAGAAGACGAATATTAATTTAATTAAGAGATTGATTAGGGCTAAAAGAATACCTACAATGTTTTGTAGGTGTTCTTTTTATATATAAGCAACAGTTAAATTTAAAGGAAGTGCCAGCTATGCTCAACAAATGGGAAGGAATCGTTCTAAAAACAAAATCCTATGGTGAATCTAATAAAATCGTAACATTAATGACAAGAGAGGCTGGGAAGGTAGCAGCAATGGCTCGAGGGGCTAAAAAACCAACAAGTCGATTAGCTGGTATAACTCAAACCTTTATGCATGGGGTCTATATGATACAAAGAACTACGGGAATGGGAACACTCCAACAGGGCGAACATTTAGATTCAATGCGAACTATACAGACGGATATTATTGCTACGGCATATGCAAGTTATATAGTTGAATTAATTGATAGATTAATTGAGGAAGGACGGCCAGAGCCTTTTGCTTTTGAGGTTTTACAACAATCATTACATGCAATTGAAGAGGGATACGACCCAGAAGCAATTACATTGTTTGTAGATTGGAAGCTACTTCCTTACGCAGGTATTCAGCCTATTCTGCATGCATGTGCTTCTTGTGGGTCAGTAGATGGGGAGTTTGCGTATTCTTTCTCACAAGGTGGGTTTCTATGTCATCGTTGTTTTCATTTAGATCCGTATATTATTCGGTTAACACCAAAGCAACTTCAACTAATTCGAATGTTTCATAGTGTACCAATTGAGCAAGTTGGAAAACTAGATTTAAAACGGGAGACAAAACAATTTATAAAAAAAATAGTGACGACAATCTATGAGGAACAAACAGGTATGCGGTTAAAATCACGTACATTTATTGAACAATTGGAAAGAACACCTGAACTCCTATTTAGAAAACAACCAAATCAGAGCGAATAAGAAAATGCAACCCACATATTTGAGTTGGTGTTTTTTATGGAGTGTAAAATAAATTATATAAAAATGACCGATTATTAGTAATTGAATCGGTCACTTTCATTATCAAGAGATATAAATTATCTTATTTCTGCTAACAAAGGAAATAAGTCTTCTTTTACTGCTTTCCAAAACTTCTCTTCTATATCCCGAATTGTTTTATTTTTAACTTTTGTGAATTCATCTACTTGTAAATATAAGTCGTTGATTTGGTTGTCCACTAAAGATAACCGACGATTCAAGCGTTTGCGTTCATCTTCATTGTTCAAGCTTATATATGAATCAATGATTAATTGAAGTTGATTTAATTGTTTAAGAGTTAATTCATATGCCTCTTTGTGAAAAATTCCGATTTTATTATTCATTGAAATATGTTTGCGATGATAAGCGGTGGATTGGCGTAATTCTTCAAGTTGAATATTCGCTTTAAAAAGAATATGGTGCATTGCGTTACCTGATGGGATCTCTCTTTGAAGTAATGTAGTGACAATGAACTGGAGTTGGTCGTATAAATCTTTTGTAACCTCTTGCTCTTTTGGAACGACGATTTGTTTTGAAGATACTTGAAAGAACATTTTTAATCCCCCTTAAACGTGATAATCCCCATTACCAATATTATGCCTAAATGGGAAAAATTATTCATTAAGGATGGGAGTTTTGTAATAAAAAAGGAGGGTTGTCTAGAGTTACTAGACAGCCCTCATTTGAATTAAAATTGTAAATGTTTTTCAATATACGATTTAACTTCTGTAATTGGCATACGAACTTGTTCCATAGAATCACGGTGACGTACTGTTACTTGGCCGTCTTCTTTAGAGTCAAAGTCATAAGTTATACAGAATGGTGTACCAATTTCGTCCTGGCGACGATAACGTTTACCAATGGATTGTGATTCATCATAATCGACAGGGAATGCCTTACGTAAATCATCCCAAACTTGACCAGCTTCGTCTGCTAATTTTTTAGAAAGTGGTAAAACAGCAGCCTTAAATGGTGCAAGGGCAGGGTGGAAGCGTAAAACTGTACGAACATCTCCGCCTTCAAGTTCTTCTTCGTCATAAGCATCGCAAAGGAATGCTAATGTCACACGGTCTGCACCTAATGATGGTTCGATACAATAAGGTACATATCGCTCATTTGAAATTGGGTCAATATAAGTGAAATCTTCACCTGAATGTTCCATATGTTGTTTTAAGTCATAATCAGTACGGTCAGCAATACCCCAAAGTTCGCCCCAACCAAATGGGAAGCGGAATTCGATATCAGTTGTAGCATTTGAATAGTGAGATAATTCATCTTGTTCATGGTCACGAAGACGCATACTTTCTTCCTTCATGCCAAGGTTTAGTAACCAATTTTTACAGAATTCTTTCCAATATGCGTGCCATTCAAGATCCTCACCTGGCTTACAGAAGAATTCAAGTTCCATTTGTTCGAATTCACGAGTACGGAATGTAAAGTTACCAGGAGTAATTTCATTACGGAATGATTTACCGATTTGAGCAATCCCAAATGGTGTACGTTTACGCATTGAACGTTGAACATTTTTAAAGTTAACAAAAATTCCTTGTGCTGTTTCAGGGCGTAAATAGATTTCATTTGTAGAACTTTCTGTTACACCTTGGAAAGTTTTGAACATTAGGTTAAATTGGCGAATATCTGTGAAGTCATTTTTTCCACATTCAGGACATACCACTTCTAATTCTTCCATTTTTGCTTTCATTTGATCGAAGCTCATACCATCTACAATAATTTCTTTCCCTGTTTTTTCAAGAGAAGCTTCCTCAATAAGTTTATCTGCGCGGTGGCGTGCTTTACATGCTTTACAGTCAATCATAGGATCGTTGAAATTACCAACGTGTCCTGAAGCTACCCATGCACGAGGATTCATTAAGATTGCAGCATCAAGTCCAACATTGTATTGAGATTCTTGAACAAATTTTTGCCACCAAGCTTTTTTTACATTGTTTTTAAGTTCAACACCTAGTGGACCATAATCCCAAGTGTTAGCTAATCCTCCGTAGATATCTGAACCAGGGAAGACAAAGCCACGTTGTTTTGCAAGACTTACGATTGTTTCCATAGATTTTTCTGTCATGTTTATTTCCTCCTATATTAAAAAAATAGAAAAGCACCCGTCTCCGGGCATTTTTGATTGCCCGGGGACGAGTGCGTAGTATACACCCGCGGTTCCACCCCGCTTGATTAAAAACAGTTGGCAAGCGTTCGCACTCAGCGTCACTCGTGTCAGTTCAATCCTCACGAACTTAATGATGTTCGCTCCGGTTGAACTGACCCTCCTTCCTTGATTGACAAACGCTTTCAATCTGTTTTTTAGCGTATTCATCAAGAAAATAGGTTTCAACTATTTACTAATCCTCTTTTAAAAAGTTGGCTCAAGGGTGCCGTTTCTCTTTTCTTTGTAGGCTTACACCAATCCCTACTCGCTGAGGTGAAAAGATATTTTTATCCCTATCATTGCCTAAAAATATTATAAGTTGTTAATTAATATTATTAATAGAAGACAACTGTGTCAATATTTTAGCATGCAACTCATTTCTTAGCAAATATAATGAAAATAGTATATAATAATTTAGTAATCAGTATAACATTAATTGAGGCGGGTGAGTCCAATAGAACTCAATAAGCGTCAGGACACTATTTTACAAATTGTGAAAGAAAATGGACCAATCACAGGCGAGCAAATTGCAGAGCGGCTAAATTTGACTCGTGCAACATTAAGACCTGATTTAGCCATACTAACAATGGCTGGCTTCTTAGATGCAAGGCCGCGTGTTGGCTATTTTTACTCAGGTAAAAAAACAATGGCAACAGTCACTGAATCCATGATGAATTTAAAGGTAAAGGATTTTCAATCAGTACCTGTAGTTGTGGCAGAAAATATGACTGTATATGATGCAATTTGTCATATGTTTTTAGAAGATGTTGGTACACTTTTTGTTGTTGATGATCACGGTTTTTTACAAGGTGTTCTTTCAAGAAAAGATTTATTACGAACAAGTATTGGTTCTCAGGATTTAACGAAAATTCCTGTACATATTATAATGACTAGAATGCCAAATATTGTTTATTGCAAAAAAAATGATTCTCTTATATTAGCAGCCAAAAAATTGATTGAGCGCCAAGTCGATTCTTTGCCTGTTATTAATGAAAAAGAAGAAGGAATAGAAATTATTGGTCGTTTAACAAAAACGAATATTACAAAGGCATTTATTTCTTTAGCTGATACTCATGACTTATAAGGGGTAGTAAATTGAAAACATTAAAAATACTTGTAGTTTCAGATTCTGTTGGTGAGACTGGTGAACAAGTTGTTAAGGCAGCTGCAACACAGTTTAGACCAGACTTTGAAGATACCATTATTCGGAAGTTTCCACATATTCAAAATGATGAACATATTGAAAACATAGTAGAACTTGCTAGTATGCAAGATGCTTTAATTGTCTTTACATTAGTTGAACGAAGTAAACGCGACTTAATGATTGAACTATGTAAAGAACACCAAGTTGCATGTTTCGATTTATTAGGACCTATGATTGGTTTAATTGAGAAACACACTGGTGAAAAACCTCTTCAAGAGCCTGGGTTAGTTCATAAACTAGATGATGATTATTTTAGAAAGATTGAAGCAATTGAGTTTGCTGTTAAATATGATGACGGTCGTGATCCAAGGGGCTTGTTACTAGCGGATGTTGTATTGGTTGGTGTATCTAGAACATCGAAAACTCCTTTATCCCAGTACTTAGCACATAAACGTTTGAAAGTTGCGAATGTGCCATTAGTCCCGGAAGTAGAGCCGCCTGAAGAATTATACTCGGTAAATCCAAAAAAATGTTTTGGTTTAGTCATTTCTCCGGAAAAGCTTAATATAATTCGTAAGGAGAGATTAATTGCATTGGGCCTAAATGATGATGCAATGTATGCAAAACAAACACGCATTGAACAAGAAATTAATCATTTTTATAAAGTGGTAAATAAAATTGGTTGTTCAGTAATTGATGTTACAAATCGTGCTGTGGAAGAAACAGCAAATGTTATTTTGGACCAAATTGAACAATAAAGATAATTAAAGACCACCTTTTTAATATTAAACTGCACTCCGAATCAATAGAAATAATCTTACTATTGGAGGTAGTCCATTAAGAAGGTGGTTTTTTTATGTTTTTTCATAAAATTAGTGGAAATTATCAAATAATTGTTTTATAATAAAAAATTGTGGTAAAAATAAAAATAACGAATTAGTTAGGACTAAATCAATTATTTTGTCGTAAAATAAAGGATTTTTCAAATTAATATCGAATTGTGTTATTAGCAATTTAAGTTGGTGATTTTTATGAGTAGTAAAATTCCAGAACAGTTAATTGAGCAAATTCGTTCACAATCAGAAATCGTCGATGTAATCGGCGAATATATGCAGTTGACGAAGAAAGGGCGTAACTGGTTTGGATTATGCCCATTCCATGGTGAAAATACACCTTCATTTTCTGTGTCTCAAGACAAACAAATCTTCCATTGCTTTGGATGTGGAGCAGGTGGTAATGTCATTACATTTGTAATGGATATTGAAAATATTACGTTTCCTGATGCGGTAATCAAACTGGGTTCTCGCGCTGGTATACATTTAGATATCCAAAACGATAGTATGGCTAAAAATACCTCTCAATATTCATCAAGAGAAGAAAAAATGATTGAAGCACACGAATTTGCAGCGCAAATGTATCACCATTTGCTAATGAATACAGAGGATGGTGAGGAAGCGTTAAATTATCTTCTAAAAAGAGGATTTACAAAGGAGCATATCGAAACGAATGGTATAGGTTGGTCACTACCAGCTTGGGACACTCTTTCGATTCTCTTAGAAAAAAAAGGCTTCGATTTAGAAGATATGGCTGAATGTGGGCTTATCATTCAGAAGGAAAGTGACCATACTTATTTTGACCGATTTAGAGGAAGGATTATGTTTCCAATTCGGAATGATAATGGGAAAATTATCGGATTTTCGGGACGTATCATCACTCCATCTGAAAATGATGCAAAATATTTAAATAGCCCAGAAACACCTATATTTCATAAAAGCCAAGTTCTATTTAACTTGGATAAAGCAAGAACTTCCATACGTAAAAATCGTCAAGTCATATTAATGGAAGGATTTATTGATGTTCTCGCTGCTAATCAAGCAGGTGTCTACAATGCGGTTGCAACTATGGGGACCTCTCTAACAACACAGCATGTCACAAAGCTTAAGCGCTTAGTAGATAAAATCATTTTATGTTATGACGGTGATCATGCTGGTTGGGAAGCTGCAAAACGTGCCGCAGATATGTTACATGCCGAAAAATTAAATGTTGAAGTTGCACTATTGCCTGAAAAATTAGATCCTGATGATTATATTCGTAAGTATGGAACAGAATCTTTTGTTAATCAAGTAATAGAAAAACCACATGCTTATATTGCTTTCATGATGATGCACGCGAGGAAAAATAAAAATTTCCAATTTGAAAATGATATTTTGCAATACATTCAAGAAGTGCTTGAACAACTTGTTGGTAGATCCTCACCTATAGAGCGTGATTTATATATTAAACAACTATCAAGTGAAACAAATATTTCTGAAGATGCTATTTATGCCCAATATCGAAAACTAGAGGCAGATGATGTAAAAAGTAATAAACGATTTGAACAAACAAATCTCCAACCCTCAAAAATTGATGTTCAACCGAAGAAACCACTAAATGCAACAGAAAGAGCGGAAAGATTGTTACTATCACATATGCTTCGAAATGCAGAAGTGGTTGAAAGGATTATCAATAGTGATGAGCCTCAACCTTTTGCTAGGGATGAATATATAGCTGTATTTGTTCGCCTAATTGGCTTTTATGAAGAGCATGTATCAGCAGATTACCAAAGATTTTTAGAAGTTCTAGATGATCCAGAGTTACGAAAAATTGTGATGGAGGCAGCTCTTGTCGAGCAAGATCCTGACCATGTTGAAGCTGAAATTTCAGATAGCTTAAGACAATTACGAAAACATCGTATTGAAGTAGAAATAACTAAATTACTGCATGATTCACAGGAAGCGGAAAAAATGCATGAGCATAAACGCGCACTAGAAATCGCTAGAGAAATCATTAACCTAAGGAAATCATTATCAGCGATTTAACCCGAATCGGTTGTTAGAAGGAGGAAGGTTTATGGCGGACAAGTCAGAGAATTCAAAAGAAGTTGTAAACGGACAAACAGTAGAAGAGGTAAAAGCACTTCTTCAACAAAAAGCGAAAAAAGATAATGAAATTACAATGCAAGAAATTTCTTCTAAGCTTGCACCATACGAAATGGAGAATGAGGAAGTTTTCCATTTTGCAGAAGATATAGAAAAAAGTTTCGGAATCGAAGTTAACGGTAAAGAAGAATTTGAAGAAGAAGTCTTGTCAAAACAAGAGGCAAATGAAGAAGAATTTGATTTAAATGACCTAAGTGTTCCTCCTGGCGTTAAAATTAATGACCCTGTAAGAATGTACTTGAAAGAAATTGGTCGTGTTGATTTGCTTTCTGCTGAAGAAGAGATTCGATTGGCAGAACGTATTGAACAAGGGGATGAAGAAGCGCGTAAACGATTGGCAGAAGCTAACTTACGTCTTGTAGTATCTATTGCGAAACGATATGTTGGTCGTGGGATGCTATTTTTAGATTTAATTCAAGAAGGTAATATGGGGTTAATTAAAGCAGTTGAAAAATTTGATTACCGAAAAGGATTTAAATTTTCTACTTATGCAACTTGGTGGATTCGCCAAGCAATTACTCGTGCAATAGCAGACCAAGCTCGTACGATTCGTATTCCAGTACACATGGTTGAAACGATTAATAAACTAATTCGTGTACAAAGACAATTACTTCAAGATCTTGGGCGTGAACCATCACCTGAAGAAATTGGTGAAGAAATGGATTTAACTCCTGAAAAAGTTCGTGAAATATTAAAAATTGCTCAGGAACCGGTTTCTTTAGAAACGCCAATTGGTGAGGAAGATGATTCCCACTTAGGTGATTTCATCGAAGACCATGAGGCACAATCTCCTTCCGATCATGCAGCATATGAATTGTTAAAAGAGCAGCTTGAAGATGTTTTAGATACATTAACGGATCGAGAAGAAAATGTTCTTCGACTTCGTTTTGGTTTAGATGACGGTCGTACAAGAACATTAGAAGAAGTTGGGAAAGTGTTCGGAGTTACACGCGAGCGTATTCGTCAAATCGAAGCAAAAGCATTAAGAAAACTTAGACACCCATCACGTAGTAAACGTCTTAAAGATTTCTTAGAATAATAATTAAAAAAGACATCCTTTTGGGTGTCTTTTTTACGTTTTTATCTAATTTTAATTATAAATGGAAGGAATCTAGTAATTTTTATAGATGCAATATAAAAAGTAAGCTAAACTATTAATATATACATAATTATGCAGTTTTGGAGATTACCATATGTCAAATCCAAGAAAGAAAATTATTCTAAATGAAATATTATTTTGGAAACAAAATAAACTCTTACCTGAACAATATTGTGATTTTTTAATGACACTCTACACAGAAGGAAATGATGAAGGGCTAGAAGAAGAGGTCAGCCATAAAAAAGCTGTTAAATCAAAAGAGAAACGTCGCATGATTTTTATTTATCTTTTTGTTTTTCTGGTCTCCATATCTTTACTTGCAATACTATTTATGACTTCCCAAGCAACAGAGGTAATGATTCTGTTCATTGGAGTATTATCAATAGCTTTAATTATTATTGCTTTTAAAGAAGCAAGGAAAAAAAATTTGATTGCCCCATTATTTCAAGTTGCTGCCGCATTACTTATTTTTGGACTTTCTGTAAAAATAAGCTTAACTTATTTTGAACAAAAAGAATGGGTTTTGTACGCATTATTAATTGCAAATTGTCTTTTATGGCTATTATCCGGTCTAAAATTAAAGTTACTTTATTTTACAGTTTCAGGAGCTTTAGGTCTTATTGTATTAATTGGATATAAATTGATTGCTTAATCAATAAAATAGCAATATCTCTCAAAAGGGGATATTGCTTTTTTATTGACGCTATATTCAAAAAGCCTATAACAAATAAAAGGGGTGTTCATAATGCATTTCGATTTGACAGAAGAACAAAAAATGCTGTTAAAAATGATAAAAGAGTTTGCAGATGAAGTCGTTGCACCCGAAGCAATTGAAAGAGATCGAAATAAAACTTTCCCCATAAAAGTGTTTAAACAACTTGCGGATATGGGAATTATGGGGTTACCTTTTCCAGAGAAATTTGGAGGGGCTGGAGCGGATACTATTAGTTTCGCCATTGTTACTGAAGAGTTAAGTCGTGCTTGTGCTTCCACTGGAATTACTTATTCTGCTCATATCTCCTTAGGTGGCGCACCTATTCATTTATTTGGAACAAACGATCAAAAAGAAAAATATTTAGTACCAATTTGTACAGGGGAGTCTTTTGGTGCATTTGGTTTGACAGAGTCGAATGCAGGGTCAGATGCTGGAGGCACTCAGACAAAGGCTGTTTTAAAAGATGGAGAGTTTCTAATCAACGGTTCAAAGGTTTTTATAACCAATGCGAGTTATGCAAAGCATATTGCTATAACTGCAATAACTGCCCAAAACGCTGACAAAAAAGAAATTAGTGCGATTATTGTTCCAACGGATTCCAAAGGTTTTACAATAAATGAAATAACGGACAAAATGGGTTTAAATTCTTCAAACACAACAGAACTAATTTTTGAAGATGTGTCAGTTTCTGAAAAAAATCTCCTTGGGAAACGAGGAAATGGCTTTAAACAGTTTTTAATTACATTAGATGGGGGGAGAATAGGGATAGCTGCCATGGCTGTTGGAATTGCACAAGCAGCATTTGACAAAGCACTTAATTACTCAAAACAACGCAAACAATTTGGGAAAACGTTGGCAGAATTCCAAATAACTCAATTTAAACTTGCTGACATGGCGGTGAAAATTGAACTTGCAAGAAATATGGTTTATAAAGCTGCCTGGTTAAAAGATCAAGGAAGAGCTTTTGGGAAAGAAGCTGCAATCGCAAAATATTATGCCTCAGAGATAGCAATGGAAATTACTGATGAAGCGATACAAATTCATGGTGGTTATGGGTATATGAGAGAGTATGAAGTGGAAAGATACTTAAGAGATGCAAAATTATTAGAAATAGGTGAAGGCACATCAGAAATACAAAAAATGGTGATTGCAAGGCATATTCTTAATAATCAGTAAAGATGTTGCAATTGTGACAATAGTTGTAAAAGTTACCGTTTAGGTCTTTTCGTTTTTGAAATAATGCAGTACAATAATGTATGGTAACAGATTCTATACTAAATAGAAGTAAAAATGATAAAAAAAGGGAGGGTAACATATGAAGAACAATCCAATCATTCCTTATATCCTAATTATGGCATTCGGTATCGGACTTATTTTCTTCCTGTCATTAGAAGGTGTTGGTAACAAAGAGGAAATCGCTGCTCATGGAGATGAAGCTGCAACTGAAGAGGGCGGCGCGACTGCAGAAGGTGGAGCAAGCGGTGAAGAATTGGTAAGCACATGTATCGGTTGTCACGGCGGTGATTTAACTGGTGGTATGGGACCAAAACTTATTGGCCAAGATCCTGCACATATCGTGGATGTATTAACAAACGGTATTGAAGGTACACCAATGACTCCTGGTTTGAAAACACCAGAAGAGGCTCAAGCGATTGCTGATTATATTTCAACATTAAAATAATCCATTAAGAAATCCTTAGTCATTAGGCTAAGGATTTATTTTTTTCGCGGATTGGATCGAAAAGTTCTGAGAATCAGCATTAGAAAACAAAAATCGAATTGTCGCATAGTAGCGATGATTCGTGTTTTTCTAATATAATAGAAGCGGCAAATATAGAAAAAGGCGGTTTATAAAAAAATGAATGCACAAAAACTTTCAAAACGATTAGAAATGGTGGCATCATTTGTTCCAACTGGAGCCGTAGTAGCGGATATTGGCAGTGATCATGCATACCTACCTTGTTATTTAATTCATAAGGGGATCATTAACAAAGCGATTGCTGGCGAAGTTGTAAAGGGTCCATATGATTCTGCTGTTCGGCAAGTGAGGGCTGAAAATTTATCGGATAAAATTACTGTGCGATTGGCAGATGGGTTAGAGGCAGTTCAAGAAAGTGATCATGTCGATACGATTACGATCGCGGGAATGGGTGGACCACTAATTGTAACGATTCTAGAAAATGGTAATGATGCCTTAAAATCAGTGACGAGACTCATATTACAACCCAATATCCATGCAAAGGTGATACGAGAATGGGCACTAGAAAATGGTTGGGCAATCCTTGATGAAGAAATATTAGATGAAGATGGAAAAATATATGAAGTCCTTGTTCTACAAAGAGGAAACATGACTTTAACGGAAGAGGAAGTTTTATTAGGTAAATTTCTTTTAGCAAAAAAATCGGATGTATTTATTGAAAAGTGGAAAAAAGAAATAGAGAATTGGGAACGAGTGTTAAACTCTATTGAAAAAGCAGAACCAAGCCAAGAAATTATTGCAAAGCGCGAAGAATTACATTGTCTAATCTCTTTAGTTGAGGAGGCATTAAAAGAATGAAGACGGCAAACGGACAAGAAGTGATTCAATTATTTGAAAGCTGGTCACCCAAAAAATTGGCTTGTATGGAAAATGACCCGATAGGATTAGCTATTGGGACATTAAATAAAGAAGTAACAAAGGTGTTGGTAACACTTGATGTCAATGAAGAGGTTGCAGATGAGGCAATTCGAAATGGCTGTCAATTAATTATTGCACACCACCCACCAATCTTCCGAAAACTCTCAAACTTACGTACTGATACACCTGCAGGTAAATTGTATGAGAAGCTAATTAAAAATGACGTTGCTGTTTATGCAGCTCATACTAATTTAGATGTAGCTGATGGCGGTGTAAATGATTTATTAGCTGACGCATTACAATTAGAAAACCAGCAAATCTTAGAGCAAACATATAGTGAAAATTTAATGAAATTAGCTGTATTTGTACCAGACTCCCATGCTGATCGCTTACGTCTTGAACTTTCGAAAATAGGCGCGGGAGCTATTGGTGATTATGATTCTTGTAGCTTTTCAACGGATGGGAAGGGGCGCTTTAGACCGTTAGAGGGTGCAGATCCATTTATTGGCGAAATTGGAGAAATTGAAGTAACGGATGAAGAGAAAATTGAAGTTGTCTTCCCACCATCAATAAAAAATAAAGTATTAAAAGCGATGTTAAATGTACACCCTTATGAAGAACCTGCCTATGATTTATATACATTAGCTGTAGAAACAAATCAGATGGGCCTTGGACGTGTTGGGACACTTAAGGAGCCAATGACATTAGAACAGTTTGCAAAGCATGTTAAAAAGCAATTGGACGTCCCAGCTGTGAGAGTTGTAGGAGATAAAAATGCAAAAGTGAAAAAAGTGGCTGTCGTTGGCGGGGATGGAAATAAATATATACATGTTGCAAAACGATCTGGTGCTGATGTATTTGTAACAGGAGATATGTATTTCCACGTTGCCCAGGATGCACAAAGTATCGGGCTAAATATTGTTGACCCTGGTCATCATGTAGAAAAAGTAATGATAAAAGGTGTTTCGCAAAAAATGATGGAACTTTGTTCACAAAAAAAACTATCTGTACAATTTATTGAATCAAAAGTAAATACAGAGCCATTTACCTTTATATAGTTCAATTAAAGTGTAGGGGTGTAATATTTTATTTATAATAGACTAAGGCGTAAAGCGACTAGCTCAAGTAGGGCATCTAAAAGCGTTCTCATAACAGAAATCAATTTTACTATATAAAAAAACGTCATTTTCTTTTAAGAAAATGACGTTTTTGTTTTACTAGACTTCGTTTATTAAGAATGTGAACGAGCTACTTTTAATTCTTCGTATTGTGCTTCGTCAAACTCTTTTTCAGATTTAGAAATAACAACTGCTGCTAGACCATTACCGATGATGTTCGTAACAGCACGAGCTTCTGACATGAAGCGGTCAACACCTATTAATAGGAAGATTCCCTCTACAGGAATCATAGGGAATGCTGCTAATGTTGCGGCTAATACGATGAATCCAGACCCTGTAACACCCGCTGCCCCCTTAGAAGTAACCATTAAGATACCAAGCAGCGTTATAATTTGAATCCAAGATAATTCAACATTATATGCTTGAGCAATAAATAGAGCCGCCATTGATAAATAAATTGCAGTTCCGTCTAGGTTGAAAGAATAACCAGTTGGGACTACTAAACCAACCGTTGATTTAGAGCATCCCATTTTTTCTAATTTTGTCATTAGTGATGGTAATGCCGACTCTGATGATGATGTACCAACTACTAAGAAAATTTCTTGTTTAATGTAAGCAATAAATTTAAAGATATTAATTCCATAGAACTTAGCAATTGCGCCAAGGATAAAGACAATGAATAAGAACATTGTAATATAAATAGCCACCATTAATAATCCTAAGCTTTTTAATGATTCTAAACCAAAGTTACCAATTGTATATCCCATTGCACCGAATGCTCCAATTGGAGAGAAGCGCATAACCATACCAACAATTTTAAAGAAGATATCTGATACTATTTCAAAGAATGAAATAACTGGCTTTGCTTTTTCACCAAGTGCAGCTGCTGCTAAACCGAATAAAACTGCAGCCAATAATGTAGGTAATAATTCTCCATTTGCTAATGCGCCTACAAAGTTAGCAGGAATAATTTCTGCGATGAAACCACCAAGACTAAAATCTTTTTCTGCAGCGGCAGTTGTGTACTGAGAAACATCTGCATTATTAGCTGCTGAAGTATCAAAACCATGACCCGCGTTAACAATCAACGCTACGGCAATTCCTATTGCCAATGCGATAGTAGAAACTATTTCGAAATAAAGTAAAGCTTTACCGCCGATTTTACCAACTTTCTTCATATCCCCCATCGCACCGATACCGATTGCTACGGTTAAGAAGATAATTGGTGCGATCAACATTTTAATTAATTTAATGAATAAATCCGCTAATATTTTTAAACTAGCACCAAATTCTGGCCAAATCGCCCCTACGATAATACCTAAAATGATAGCTGTGATTACTTGAAAAGTAAGATTTTTAGCTAATTTCATTTTCTCTCATCCCCCTATTAACTTTGAAACTTTGGAATCGCTTTCACTAGGTTTATATTAACTTATAATTTTCTGAAAAAGAGGTTTAGTTTTTAATGGTTTTATCGTTCATTTTGTTCGATTTTACCGAAATAAAAAGAGAAATGTTGATATAATAATGTTTCTGCTGTTATATGACTGTGAATTTGAAATGTTATTTTGTTATAGAACAAAATAAAAAAAGCTAACATATAAATAATATTAGCTCTTTTTTGTTCATTTTGTTCAATTTAATAATTTTAGTTTATTTATTAACTTCTTGTAAAATTTCAGTTAAGTATTCTTCGTTAACATTAGAAGAATAGTAATCGTATAGCGGTTCTAATTTTTTCTTCCATTCTTTTTTGTTCGTTTCATCAAGCTCATACAATGTTACATTTTCATATTCTGAAAGGAACTTTAAATCATTTTTGTTTAGTTCAATCGCAAGATCATGTTGCCAATCTTTCATTTCTTCCAATGAATCAATTATAATTTGTTGAGCTTCTGGATCTAAATCATTCCAAAATTGTTCATTAATCATTACGGCATAACAAAGAATTCCATGATTCGATAAAGTGATATGGTTCTCCATGGTATGGAACTGTTTAGAATAAATATTAGAGATTGTGTTTTCCTGTGCATCAACAAGATTATTTTGAAGTTCATAAAAAACATCGCTAAATGAAATGCTTACAGGCTCTGCGCCTAAAAATGAAAATTGCTTCCTTAAAATATTACTAGGCATCATTCGAATTCGTTTATTTTGAAATTGGTCAACTTCGATAATTGGTGATGAACTCGCAGCGATTTGCTTAAAACCATTACTCCAAAAAGTTAACCCCTTTACATTGATTGATTCTAACTCACCTAACAGTTTTTGACTTAGGTCCCCGTGTAGTACATTTTTTAATTGGTCCTCTGTTTCAATTAAGTAAGGGAGATCAAGTATCTGCCAATCGGGTAGAAGGCTAGTCATTTTTGAATTAGTAGGAGCAATCATTTGTATTTCCCCATCTTGTAATGCTTCAAACTCGGTCTCATCATTGTACAGCATACCGTTAGGATAGACTTGTACGATCACTCTTCCATTACTTTTTTCCTCTACTAGTTGAGCAAATTTTTCAGCTGCCATACCTTTCGGCGTGTTTTCTGCTACAACATGACTAAAATGAATCGTAATTTGACGATTTAAATCTTTTTGTTCGTCATCATAGGGGAGTGTTTCATTTGAAAAAATACTTTGACGATAGCCGAAAATCCCAATTAATATTATGATTGTAAGAAATGAACCGGTTAAAAAGTATTTCAATCTATTCACCACTGTTTACTTAATATAGTTAAATTCATTATATATTAGAAAATAGATTGTACAAAAGGTTTTAGGAGGCGCAAAGTGGCAAAGCGTAAATTATCAATGAACGGCAAAATAATGTTATTAACGTTTTTCATTATTGCCTTTTCTTTCTTAGTAGCTGGAACTTTTGTTATAGGAAATTTATTAGAAGAACAGGAAAAGGATATTGGGCAAAGAGCAATGCTCGTTGCTCGAACGGTTAGCCAATTTCCTGAAATAAAAACACAATTACAAGAAGAAGATTTTCAAAAAGCTTCTAAAATCACTAATGACCTCGTCGAAGAGATTAGATACATTAATAAAGCGGAATATATTGTTGTAATGAATATGGATCGTGTGAAGTACTCCCATCCGTTTAAAAGTATAATAGGGACGAAGAGTGAATCAGCAGATTTAAATGCTGCATTTGCAGAACATTACTATATTTCAAAAGCTAAAGGTGATAAGGGGTCAATGATTAGGGCAATCGTGCCTATTATGAGTGAAGAAAATACTCAGATAGGTGTCGTTGTAGTCGGGTTTGGTTTGCCAACATTATCACTATTATTTAAAGACTTTAAAACTGAAATTCTAATAACGGTAATTATATCGATTTTATTTAGTGCATGGGGTGCTCATACATTAGGGCGTCATATTAAAAAACAAATGTTTGGACTAGAGCCGCATGAAATCTCTAAAATGTATGTTGAACGAACAGAAACATTTAATGCGATGCATGAAGGAATCATCGCTGTAGATAGTAAATTAAATATTACAATTTTTAATCAGAAAGCAAGGGAGATTTTAGGGGTTGGTGCTGACCCATCGAAATATATAGGGAAGAGTATTTATGATGTAATACCTGATACTAGATTACCTGAAATATTTTTTACCGGCCAACCTGTATATAATCAAGAACTTTATGTAAATCAACATAGTATAATGAGTAATCGAATTCCGATTCTAGTGGATGGGAAAAGGGTTGGGGCTGTTGCGGTATTTAAAGATTTAACTGCATTTAAGCAACTGGCAGAAGAATTAACAGGAGTAAAAGCCTTTGTACAAGCACTTAGAGTCCATACGCATGAATATAAAAATAAACTTCATACAATTGCTGGATTGCTGCATTTAGGACATTTTGAACAAGCTATAGATTATGTATCGCAAGTTAAGTATCAACATGATCATGTAACGAAATTTTTAAATGAACGAATTTATAATGAAAATATATCCGGATTATTACTAAGTAAAATCGGTAGAGGGCAAGAACTTGGAATTGAAGTATTAATAGATGAGGAAAGTAAATTAACAAAATTCCCTGCAAAATTAGACCATCACGATTTTGTGATCATATTCGGTAATTTGATTGAAAACGCATTTGACGCATTATCAAATATTGAGCAGGAATATAAAGAAATTACAATTTCGATTGATGACCAAGATGGAATTTTGGCCATTATGGTTAGTGATAATGGTTTAGGGATGACTGACGATGTAAAAAATCGTATTTTTGAAAATGGTTTTTCTACTAAAGCGAATGAGAATAGGGGAATTGGCCTTTATTTAATTGAAGAAATTGTTAATAAAGGGAATGGCAATATAGAAGTATTGAGTGAACCAAATAAAGGTACTACGTTTATTATTACATTTGAAATCTAGGGGTGAGAAAGTTGCAAACAATCAAAGTGCTACTAGTAGAAGATGACCCAATGGTACGGCAAGTTAATAGTCAATTTATAGAAAAAGTTCAGGGATTTCAAGTTATTGCAACAGCCAAAAATGGGATAGAAGGGTTTAGTAAAATCAAAGAGGTAAAACCAGATTTAGTATTGATGGATATTTTTATGCCAGAACAGGATGGATTATTAACACTAAGAAAAATCCGAAGTGAAAATATCACGGTTGATGTGATAACGGTAACCGCTGCAAATGATATGCAAACCATTCAGCAAATATTACATCTTGGCGTTTTTGATTACATCATGAAACCATTTACTTTTGAAAGGATGCAACAAACCTTATTAAATTATTATGATTTTAAAATGAAGACGTTAAATTCTGATGATTTGACACAAGAAGAATTAGATGAAATGATGCACAATTATCGGAACTCGGAAACTATAGAGTCAGCTCAAAGTGAACAAAAGTTACCAACGGAATTACCAAAAGGTTTTAATCGAAACACATTACATAAAGTGTTGAAATATATCAGTGATTCGGAAGAAGGTGCCTCTGCTGATGATGTAGCTGCTGGGATAGGGGTAGCTCGTGTAACCGCTAGAAGATATTTAGACTTTTTAGAAAAACATGATTTAATTAAAGTGGATGTACATTATGGTGGCGTAGGAAGGCCAATAAATCAATACTTTATTTAAAACAAGAAGAGCTGTAGCAAAAGTGCTACAGCCTTTTTTAGTACGGTAATATTTTCTCTACCGGTTTAGGTTCTTTAATTTTTGGTAAGATTTTATCAAGTGTAACAGAACGGTTAATTTTATGTGTTGTTGGATCATTTGCATCAAATTGATCTAAGAACGAAATGACTTCTTTAACAATTGGTGTAGGAGTAGAAGCACCTGCAGTTACTGCAACTTTTTCAATACCATTTAGCCATTCAATTTTTAGTTCCGATAAGTCTGCAATACGGTATGAAGGTGTATTTGCAATTTCCTCGGATACTTGTGTTAAGCGATTAGAGTTATTTGATTTTGGGTCACCTACAACGATTAATAAGTCAGCTTGACCGGCTTGATTTGCAACGGCTTCTTGACGCACTTGTGTTGCCAAGCAAATCTCGCTATGAACTTCGATATGAGGGAATTTTTCTTTTAATAAGTCCATTAAATGTTTTACATCCCACTGACTCATTGTCGTTTGGTTTGTTACTAATAATTTATCATTATTTAAATCTAGTTTTTCTACGTCTTCTATGTTTTGAACTAGATGCACATGTCCAGGGGCAACCCCAATTGCACCCTCAGGTTCAGGATGTCCTTTTTTACCGATATAAATAATATCGTAACCATGCGCGGATTTTTCACGTATTAAATCATGTGTCACTGTAACATCAGGACAGGTTGCATCAATGGCCACAAGTCCCTTTCTTTTTGCAATTTCTCTAATTTCTGGAGAAACACCATGGGCCGTAAAAATAACCGTTCCCTGATCCACTTTTTCTATGATTTCATTACGATTTGCACCGTCTAATGTAATAATTCCTTCTTTTTCAAATGCGTCTGTAACGTGTTTATTATGAACAATCATACCCAAAATATATATAGGTCTTGGTAATGTTTTATCTAATGAGGCATTACGCGCGATGACCATTGCGTCTACTACACCATAGCAATAACCTCGTGGATTAATTTTTATAACTTGCATCATGTCAACTCCTTCTGTTGGTCCATAAAATTATTATAACGGAGGAGAACGGTTAATACAAAATATCCTACAAAATTATTATAACTGATTAGAAATCATAGGGAGGCTGGAAAATTTTTGGGGTAGAAGGTCGTGTTGTTTTAATTGGTTTAGATGGTGCTGCTTCAGTTTTTCTAGGTCGTGTTTCTTCAAATGAAGATGACTCAGGTCTGTATGGTTTTTCTTCTTCATTGGATGTTGACGGGATAGATTGAAAGCCTTTATATAATTTCCATATAGCAGGTAAGTTTCTAAACATAGGCGTTGCTTGCTGGATGAGTGGTTGGAAACTTTGAGCTGTTGCTAAAAATTTATTTGCTGTGTTCATAAAAGATTCAAGTTTTGGTCCACCCGCTGCAGCTGCTGCTCCCGCTCCTACACCAGGAGCTTTAGGTATATTGGGGCCTTGGAAATTAGGACCTTGAAAATTAGGGCCATGAAAATTAGGCGGACCTTGGAAATTTGGTGGCATCATTGGTGGAAGTTGTCTAGGTGCATATCCAAAGTTTGGCATTTGATTTGGAAAATGATTAAAATGCTGCCCATGTGGAAAATTATGATTAAATTGATGTGGTCGCATAAAGATCTCCTTTCTATTATTTCAATACAATTGACGTAGGTTGTTCTAAAAGCTATCATATGCAGATGGTCTATTAAATGTACGAATGTAATTGGTCAACTAAATTTTTGAAACATGGTACAATATGTACCATGTTAGGAGGAACGAAATATGTCGAAGTACGCGGATTATGATTTTAAGCCATTTTTAAGGAAAGCTATAGAGGAACTTGGTTTTGTTGAACCAACTCCAATCCAAAAAGAAATGATACCATTGATTTTAAGAGGGAAAAGTGCGATTGGACAGGCACATACAGGTACAGGAAAAACACATAGTTTCCTATTGCCGATAGTTCAGCGAATTAATGAAGAAAAAGATGAAGTACAAGCGGTGATTACTTCACCAACAAGGGAGCTTGCGCAACAAATATACGATGCATTAAATCAATTAATAGAAGAAACGAATATTCAAACGAAATTATTAATTGGTGGAACTGATAAGCAAAGAATGATTGATAAGTTAAAAACTCAACCACAAATTGTAGTAGGTACACCTGGACGTATTCGTGATTTAGTTAAAGAAAATGCACTTCATGTTCATACAGCACCAATTTTAGTAGTAGATGAAGCAGATTTAGCCTTTGATATGGGCTTTATCGAAGAAATTGACGGTTTTGCATCAAGTATGCCGGAAAACCTTGAGATGTATGTGTTCTCAGCTACAATTCCTGAGAAATTACAGCCTTTTTTAAAGAAATATATGGAATCACCTGTCCATATTAAAATGAATGATAAACGACCAGTAGCTGAAGGAATCGAATTTATTTTAGTCCCAGTCCGTTCAAAATCTCGTAATCGTCGTTTACTAGATGTTATTGAGGGGATTAACCCTTACTTAGCGGTGATTTTCTGTAATACACGTAAAAATGCAGAATCAGTTGCGAGCTTCTTAGCAGAAGAAGGTATTCGTGCTGGGCAAATTCATGGTGATTTATCACCTCGTGATCGTAAAAAGATGATGAAGCAAATTCGTGATCTAGAATTTCAATATATCGTTGCTACAGATTTAGCAGCTCGTGGAATTGATATTCAAGGAATTTCTCATGTTATTAATTACGAAATTCCCGAAGATCTAGAGTTCTTTATTCACCGAGTCGGCCGAACTGCCCGTGCAGGAAATAAAGGAACTGCCATTACGTTATTTGAACCTGAAGATGAAGATGCATTAGTTAGGGTAGAAAAAATGGGTATCCCATTTGTACAAAAAGACGTAAAAAAAGGCGAGTGGACAGAGTTAAAAGAACGACATGCACGTAAAAACCGTGTGAAACAAGAAAATGAAATAGATACAATTGCCAAAGCAAAAGTACGTAAGCCGAAAAAAGTAAAACCTGGCTATAAACGTGCGATGAAATGGGAAATGGATAAAATTAAAAAGAAAGAACGAAGAAAACGCAATCGTACGAAATAATAGCTTTGTGTGTTCGTTCAGTAATGATTGCAAGAAATAACCTTTCTCAGTACTAAGATAATCAGAAAAAAAGAAGGGGGAACTTAGAGAATGTTAATTGGTTCACATGTTTCAATGAGTGGCAAAAAAATGCTTTTAGCTTCTAGTGAGGAAGCAGCGTCTTACGGTGCTTCAACGTTTATGATTTATACAGGAGCACCTCAAAATACACGTAGAAAAGCAATTGAAGATCTAAATATAGAAGCTGGGCTTGCTCATATGAAAGAACATGGGCTTTCAAATATTGTGGTCCATGCACCTTACATTATTAATATAGCAAATACTACTAAGCCTGAAGTTTTTGAACTTGGTGTTGATTTTCTTCAAAAAGAAATCGAACGCACTGCTGCATTAGGAGCAACTCAAATAGTACTCCATCCTGGTTCTCATGTTGGTGCCGGAGCGGATGCAGGTATTGCCAAAATAATTGAAGGATTAAATGAAGTACTCGCGACAGATCATCCAGTTCAAATTGCGCTAGAAACAATGGCTGGCAAAGGTTCAGAAATCGGTAGGTCCTTTGAGGAGCTAGCTCGAATTTTTGACGGTGTCACAAATAATGAACGTTTGTCTGTATGTTTTGATACATGTCATACCCATGATGCTGGTTACGATATTATAAATGATTTCGACGGTGTGTTAGAACGGTTCGATAAAATTATTGGTATTGACCGTATTAAAGTGGTTCACATAAATGATAGTAAAAATGAACGCGGCGCTTCAAAAGACCGTCATGAAAATATTGGCTTTGGTTATATTGGGTTCGAGGCTATTCACCGAATCGTGCATCATGAAGCGCTTAAAGATGTACCTAAAATTTTAGAGACACCTTGGGTAGGTTCCGATGCGAAAAATAAAAAAGCACCATATAAATATGAAATAGAAATGCTACGTACAGGTGAATATAATCCTGATGTTATTGACGCATTACGCTAATCTGAAAATGCACTTGAGTGAATACTCGAGTGCATTTTTGCTGTCATTTTCACTATACTTAACACATAAAAAATAGATATAAATTAATAGGTTTCATTTTTTACTAATTTATATAGTAGAATAAATAGTAAGGAGGTAGTTATGAAAAAACTGTCAATATACATAATTGCAATCATTTTAGTACTAAGTAATTTATTTGTTGTTAGCGAAGTTTCGGCTGCATCAAGTTTAGACCAAACTGTTAAATCTAACTTAGGTACTAAAAACATAAGTGTTTCATTAAGATCATTACAAACGGGAAACGTTCTGTATGAATATAACGGTGATTTTGGTGTCAAACCTGCATCGACATTAAAGTTGTTAACAGCAGCAACGGCACTAGATGTGCTAGGCCCTAATTATCGTTTTAAAACTGAAGTTTACGTAGATGGAAATATTGAAAACAATGTGTTAAAAGGTGATCTTTACATAAAGGGTGGGGGTGACCCTACTCTTCAAAAAGAAAACTTTTTAACATTTGCAGTTGCACTTAAGCGAAATGGAATCAGAACGATTACAGGAAATGTGTATGGGGATGATAGTGCATTCGTTGGTTCACAACTAACACCCGGAATCTATCCAGAAGATGAAAGCTATTATTATGCTCCGAGAATAACAGCTTTAACGATGTCACCTAATGATGATTACGATGCGGGAACTATGATCGTAAATGTCAAACCAACTACAATTGGAAAAGCTGCCAACTATTCTGCAGAACCTAATACAAGTGGTATGCGTATAGTTAACAAATCTAAGACGGTTAATCGCGGACAAAAAAATACAATTAAAATCGAACGTAAATATCGAACGAATGAAATTATTATTACAGGAAATATCCCATTAGGAAGCACAAGTCGAGAATGGGTAACTCTGTATGATCCAACGGTTAATACACTACACGCATTAAAAACAACGATTGAAGGAACTGGAATCAAGTTTTCGAAAACGGCCAGCTTGACTAGAAAAACAGTACCTAGTGATGCAAAATTAATTTATACAAAACAATCAATCCCTTTAAAAACAATCATGAATCCATTTATGAAACTTAGCAATAATAGTATTGCTGATATTCTTGTCAAAACAATGGGGCGAGAAGTACATGGTGAAGGTTCAACAGAGAATGGGCTAAAGGTATTAAAAACATATGGTAATTCAATTGGGCTTCATATGGATGAGTGGAGTTTTGAAGACGGTTCAGGGATGTCACATAAAAATAAGGTAAGTGCAAATGAATTATCCCTACTTTTATTAAAAGTTAGACAAGAACCGAATTATAAATTATTTAAATCTAGTTTGCCAATAGGTGGAGAACGTAGTAGATTAGTTGGTGGATCATTAAAAAATCGCTTTACAGCATCTTCTTATAAGAATCGTGTGGTTGCTAAAACCGGATCGATTACAGGAGTATATACACTATCAGGGTATGTAACAGGAAATAGCGGTCGGATGTATGCTTTCACGATTATGACGCAAAATCAACCAAGTGTTAAAATTAATCAAATTGATACGGTTGTTAAAAAAATAATTTCATTATATTAATGAAAAGAGTGACTCAAATCTGGTAATTTCAATTTGAGTCACTCTTTTTAATTATGGCAGAAAAGTAAGTAATTGTTTGAACTTTTTCGTTCCAACAATTCTTTCTACTTCTTTAAATACATAATTTGGGATCCCCGTAATTAACCAAGTAACTGAAGCATTTTGCGCAATTGGTCTTAATTGCCGTACCTCTTCTTTTGTTAATTCGACTCCATACTCTCTTGCAAATTTAATAATTTCTTTATCTGACTTCGTTAAAAACTGTTCAAAAAGTTCAATTTGTCTCAGGACCCTCATCCTTTCTTATTTACATTAAAGAATTAAAGGCTTACGGATTAAATAATGGCATTTAAAGCAGAAGGTACTTCTTTTACCTTTACAATTTTAAAACATTCCACTATACTTACAAGTTGTAAATCGTAATGATTATGAATTAGAAAGAAGAGAGAAAAATGAGCAAACCATTAATTGAATTGAAAAATGTATCTTTTCAATATGAAAATACTCATGCATTAAATAATATTTCCTTTAAAGTAGATGAAGGTGACTTTCTAGCGATAATTGGCCCAAATGGTTCAGGTAAGTCAACACTTCTAAAATTAATTTTAGGATTAGAAAAACCAACTGCTGGAGAAATAAAACTTTTTGGCTTAGCCTCTAACCAATTTCGTGAACGAGAATTGATTGGATATGTTTCTCAAAAATCTAATGCTTTTAACTCAGCTTTCCCTGCTACCGTAGAAGAAGTAGTAAAAAGTGGATTAGTTAAGAAATTAGGCTTTTTCAAACAAATACCAAAAGATGCTAGTAAAAAAGCAGAAGAGGTTCTAAAAGCGGTAGGTCTTGCAAATCTTGCAAAACGAAATATTGGTCAGCTTTCTGGTGGTCAACAACAACGTGTGTTTATTGCTCGAGCATTAATTGCCCAACCAAAAGTATTAATTTTAGATGAACCAACTGTTGGAATTGATCATGAAAATGTTCAATCATTTTATGATATGTTAGCAAGATTAAACAGGGAACAAAATCAGACAATTATTTTAGTCACACATGATGTAGATACAGTATCGAATCGAATTAGTCATGTGGCTTGTTTAAATCAAACTATACATTTCCATGGCTATAAAGAAGAATTTGATACAATTTCACAGGATCAAATTGATGCTTTATATGGTCATGCGGTTCGTAAAGTTCATTAAAGAGGAGAAGGCAATATGATTGAAGCAATACTTAATTATGAATTTTTACAAAACGCCTTTCTCTCAGGGATGATTATAGGCGTTATTGCACCTCTCCTAGGTGTTTTTATTGTTGTTAGACGAATGTCCTTAATTGCGGATGCGTTATCACATGTAACACTTGCAGGGATCGCAGGAAGCTTATATTTAAGTCAAACAGTCGCAACTCTTGCATACTTAAATCCTATTTATTTTGGGATTATTGCATCTGTTGGTGGTTCTGTGTTAATTGAGCGTTTACGTACGCTTTATAAGCATTATGAGGATTTGGCGATTCCTATCATTATGTCTGGTGGAATTGGACTTAGTGCAATCTTCATTTCTCTTGCAAGTGGTTTTAGTACAGATTTAATGAGTTATCTTTTTGGCTCAGTTTCGGCTGTATCTAAACAAGATTTATGGGTGATTATACTGATTGCAATAATCGTCATCGTATTTTTGTTTATGTTTTTTAAAGAGATGTTTGTTTTATCATTTGACGAAGAGTATGCAAAAGCATCTGGTTTACCCGCTAGAAAAATCCATTTACTGTTTATGTTAGTCGTTGCATTAGTAATTGCGGCGAGTATGCGTATTGTTGGAATTCTATTAGTCTCGTCAATGATTACATTACCCGTAGCAGCTGCTATGAGACTTGCAAAAAGCTTTAAACAAACAATATTATTTTCAATTCTATTTGGTGAAGCGTCCGTTATCATCGGGTTGGTAAGTGCATTTTATTTAAATTTAGCACCTGGTGGAACAATCGTTGTGACTTCAATTATTATATTATTCTTAGTTATTATTTTAAAAAAACTGGTTCTTAAAATAAATGTTGAAAGGGGCTAATTTCAGTGAATATTATACGAGCTTGGGAGATATTAAAAGAAAACGGTTATAAAAAAACAGATAAACGTGAGTTAATATTAAATATGTTTGAAGAAACAGATAAATATTTAACAGCTCGTGACCTGTTAACTGTTTTAAAGAAGGATTTTCCTGGAATGAGCTTTGATACGATCTATCGTAATCTTTCAACATTTGTAGAACTCGGTATATTAGAGGAAACAGAATTAAATGGTGAAAGAAATTTCCGTATGCAATGTGAATCAAACCATCACCATCATCATCTTATTTGTATGGATTGTGGTAAAGTAAAAGAACTACCGATTTGCCCTATGGAATTCCTAACCGAAAATCTTCCGGATTTCTTAGTTGAATCACACAAATTTGAAGTGTACGGAAAATGTTCGAGATGCAAATAACGGGTAATTTCAGCAACAAATTTCTATGAATAGGTTGTATATGTACATTTATTGATAATAGTATGATAAATTTCTATTAAGTGAATATGTTTGCAGGAAAAAGATGCGTTCTATAACAGTAGCACAAATACTATGTGTGGATGTTATTAATGTCTATGGTAATGAAGTAGTTTTAAAATGAAATAATCGTGTAATACACGATTTTAACATAATTGGCTTATGTGCCGGGACTAATGTTAGCTTAATTGGGAATTCGGTTTTGAAGCCGAAGCTGTGTCCGCAACTGTAAGTGCTAAATTATGAGAATATGCCACTATTACAAAATAGGAAGGCTTTCTTTTAAATTCCTAAGCACAAGCCAGGAGACCTATCTTTTTCTGAACGTAATGATTCTCTTCGGAACTAAAGAGAAAGTACGGCAATATTGAGTAGATTGAAGTCATGAACAAAAAAATAATCTATTTTTACTGCCATCCATTTAGGGTGGTTTTTTTTATCAATAAATTTTGTGAGGGATTTACGTGGATCGTAAAATAATATTTATTTCTGGTGGAGTACGAAGTGGAAAAAGTGCCTTTGCAGAGAACTATGCAAAAAGTTTATTCAAACAATTGGAAAAAAAACATTTAATATATTTTGCATCTGGAGTTGCATTTGATGAAGAAATGAAGAAACGAATTGAACGTCATCAAATGGATAGAGAGCATTCAGAAGTTAAGTGGGAAACAATTGAAATTATTAATACATTACCAAATAACCTCACATTTTCTAACAGTCACATCATTTTATGGGATTGTATTACTACTTGGCTTTCAAATATATTATTTAAAACAGAAATGCTTACTGAAACGAAACGATTTCTAGAAATCAATCATCATATAGCTATATTCAAAAGGCAATTGTTAACTTGGCGGGAAAACGGAGTTATCGTCCTTTTAGTATCAAATGAGGTTCTAGATGAACCTTATGGGAATTATAGTGAAACGAATTTATATAGACGAATTTTAGGAGAATTACATCAATGGATTGTGGACCAGTGTGACGAAGCATATGAAATGGATTATAGTTTAAATAGGCAGTGGAAGTAGTTATTTGAATACTCGAGCTGTTAGATTAAGGTGGGTTGGTTTTGAAGAATTATATAACAGGAATGTTATTGGCATGTCAGTTTTTTACGTCGCTCCCTATACATAGGCAGTATGAAATGAATAAAAAAACTGTAACAGCAATGTATACTGCATTACCAATTATAAGCTTGTTGATGGGGGGAATACTTTCATTTATCATCTTTCTAAATGAACATTTTTTTCAGTTTTCTACTATACTACTAGCTGTCATTCTAGTTGTGGCAAGTATTATTATGACAGGTGGGCTTCACTTAGATGGATGGATCGATATGGGAGATGCATATTTTTCTTATCAAGATCAAAAACGAAGATTAGAAATATTAGAAGATTCCCGTGTAGGAGCCTTCGGAGCAATTAGTTTAGTTGTACTAATCATATTAAAAATTGCATTTATTTATGAGGTGTTACAGAAATCGAATGGATACAATCTAATTTATTTTATTGCCGTTCCATTTTTGAGTCGTTTAGCATTATTAGTTTACTTTTTAACAACAAAAAACGTAAAAGAAAAAGGGTTAGCAGCTTATTTCAAAGCCCAAGTCAATCCAAGAAAAGTATGGCAATTTTTAATTTTTTATTCTGTGGTTTATCTTGTTATTACATACAGTATAGGGAATTTTAATCTAATTATTTTAATTGTCTTTATGATACTTTTTGTTAACCTTTTTAAAAGATGGTCAATAAAAAATTTTGGTGGTATGACAGGAGATTTACTAGGTGCGCTTTACGAAGGGACTGAACTTGTTTTATGGGGAATTCTGTTGTTCTTCATTTAATTCGGCATGAAAAAACACAAGCTAACATAGAGAGAAAGTATTTAGGTTGGACTGATGAACCTATTATAGATACTCACAATCAATTCATACTCCCCATACAACCTAAAAAGGTTTTTGGCAGTGATTTGGTAAGATGTGAACAAACAGCAAAGCTTTACTTTCCGGATGTTGATTATGAGGGGAATAAAGGATTGAGAGAACTAGACTTTGGCGATTTTGAAATGAAAACTTATAATCAGTTAAAGGATCTTATTCATTATCGAAATTGGATTGATTCACCTAGGGTCTTTACTCCGCCTAATGGAGAATCTTTTGAAAGTTTTCGAGAAAGAATTTTATATACATTTTTTAGAATAGTAACTCAACCTGGTGAATATACGTTTGTGGCTCACGGAGGTGTCGTTCGCTTATTAAGGTCTATTTTTGGTCCTAACAATGAGAGCTTTCAGCAAATTTCAGTGAATCATAGAGAAGTCCATACATTAACGTGGACAAATGTTTTAAATTTAAAAGGAGGACAAAGATGCGAATCGTTATCGGTGGAGCCTATAATGGTAAAAGAAATTTCGTAGCTAAAACCCTTCGGCATCGTAATCAAAAAAACGTTTATCAATATGAGGGGGAAATTCCAAAAGGGTCATTTACAAAGGATGACATTGTGATCATAGGAAGCCTGGAAAACGTTATTATGAAAAGTGATAATTTAGATGAAGATGAAATTGCGAAACAGATATTTGATGACCTAAAGGAACTAGACGTGCAAACAAATTTAATATGCATTTGTACAGATATAGGGCGAGGAATTGTTCCGTTAGAGAAAAATGAAAGAAAATTAAGAGATGCTTGTGGGAGATTATACCAAAGATTGTTTTCTGAATGTGCTGAAATTGTTCGTGTCTGGTATGGAATACCACAATATATTAAAGGGGAGAAGTGGGATTATGAATAAAAGTAAACTTAGAATGATCACTTTAACAGCACTAACAGTTGCCATTTGTGTTATTGGAAGTTTTATTAAAGTTCCAGGATTTATAACGACTGCTGCATTAGATTCAGCTCCAGCATTTTTAAGTGTATTGTTTTTACCACCAGCATTTTCAGGGGTTGCGGGGGGCTTGGGACATCTTGCTACTTCTTTCACTTCGGGTTTTCCATTTGGTCCATTTCACATAATGATTGCCATTGAAATGTTCATAATGGTTTATATTTTCAATGTATTACATAGAAAAGGATACTCCATAATAAAATGGGTGTTTTTAGTTATTACAAACGCTATTATTTTACCGTTCCCATTTTATTTTATCATGTCACCAGCTTTTTATTTTACAACACTTCCAAGTTTATTAATTGCTACAATCATTAACGTAATGGTCGTTATGATTGTTATGCCAATACTTAGTAAAGTGTTTAACCATAAAGAGGTAATGAATTAATGAGAAACGCAATAAAGTTTGATCAAAATTTGGTCGTCACTATTGATAATGCAGGATGTATTGGTGAAAAAGCTCAAGATTTTGTGAAATCCTCAAATGAACTGACTGCTTACTATACAGCTCGGGTTGGCTTATTAGAACAGTGGTGCGCGGGGGCACATCCAGTAAATTTATTTTTATCAAACTTTACTGGAGATGAAGCTTGGGCAGATTATGAGAAGGGTATATCGAAGGTATTTGAAGAAATCGGAGAAAAAATACCACCTTTAAAAGGATCTACGGAATCAAATTTTGAGTCCTTACAATCAGGATTAAGTCTAATGATGATTGGGAAAAAAACGTTTGAAATGAATGAAGAAAACTGTCAGTGGTATGTCATTGGATTACCGTTAGTCGGAATAGAAGTAGTTGAACAACCGCAAAATGTTGCCAAATTAAATGAGCTTTTATTATTAATACGCATGAGTGTAATCAAAAAAATTTGGCCAGTTGGTTCAAAAGGTATTAGTGCTGAGTGTGCTAGACTATTTCCGAGATCATCGATTCAATGTGATTTACCACTCGACAAGACAAGCGGACCTTCAACTGCAGTGATTGTCGGAGTTGATAAAGATCAATTTGAGTTATTCAAAGAAAAAATTTCAACACCAATTCATCAGATAAAGCTTTTAAGCTAACTATTCTTTGTAAGTAAGTATAGATCAATAAAAGTAGGACGGCTGTACAGGAGAATTCATTATCTGTACAGCCGATTATGTGAAAAAAACATTATAAATATTTATACTCCTATCCTTGATCAAATATCTTACAAATTTTTTGTTGTAATAGGTTATTATAATAATTTAACTACTAAGTTGTATATTACAGATTATCGATCTTCAATAACAAAATACATAATTCGAATTCTAAAATTTAACTAATTAACGGTACTTATTTGTTTATAAATTTAATAATAACAGTATCATTATAAATGCAGATTTTAAAAGTAATTATTAATCTACTCCGAAAAGACAGAGACAATAGAAAACTTAAGGAAGTGTGAGTATTGAATCCGCAAACGAAAAATTATATTGAACAATCATTAAACCGTTTAACAAATAATATTGACCTTCATAAATTTCAAACACAAATCCAAAATGCGATTGATTTGAAGAAAAATTCAACTCCTACAGAAGAGGAGTTTTTTGCAAAGATGTTACTTAATATCGAGTATTTCATTGAAAATAAAAAAGCATGGGTGGAAATTTTCCTCCAAAATTTTGGTAATGGTAAGATTACTAAAATACAAACGATTCAAAATGAATTACTATTAGAACAAATGAAAATTCGTGAAAATCTATCCTTAAGAATGAATGAATTATTAAATAAGTTTAAATCACAGGCTAAATCGAACCAAAATATATCATATGATTACGCATTTGCTTCAATAGAGAATTCTTTGCGAATAGATGTCATAACATTATTTGCATTGGATCAACAATCGCAGGTTTTACTTCATGATGTTGGAGAAGAATTAATTAAGTTTATTGATAAACTAATTTATGATCAAGTCTTTAAAATCGTAAACCAATTAAATATAAATTAACTTTCCTTTGTGAGATAATGAAAAATCAAACAAGTTAGTTCTAAGCTATTACACAATCAATTAGTAAAGGAAGGAAAATAAAAATGAAATCACCATACACTTTTAAACATATCCCACCAACGGAAAATCTAAATGAAAAAAAGCCTGCTATTTTTTTATTACATGGATTAGGAAGTAACGAAGATGACTTATTACAATTAGTAGAGGAATTTAAAGGTCAATGTCATATCTTTAGTTTAAGAGGTCCTATATCACATCGACCTGGATTTGCTTTTTATACTTTCGAAGAGGAAGGTAAGCCAACAAGAGAAGTATTTGACAAAGTGATAAATTTCACAAACTCATTTATTTTAGAAGCAATAGAAGAATTCGAATTAGATATTAATCAAATTTATGTAATTGGTTTTAATCAAGGTGCAGTGGTAGCACAAACATTGTTAGTTACTCTAGGTAGGACTATAAAGGGAGTAGCTGCATTAAGTGGGTTTTTACCTACATTTGTAAAGGAAGAATATAATACATCAAACTTAAATAAGTCTAAAATTTTTATTTCCCACGGGGAATATGATTATGATTATCCGGTCCAGTGGAGTGAAATTAGCAAACAGTACTTCACAGATCTAGGCGCAAATGTTACATATAAGGTTTATCCTGATGGTCACGGAGTGTCTCCTGATAATTTGCGTGATTTAATTGCCTTTATTGCAGAAAATCTTGCAGAAACAAAACATTAATTCCAAAAGCAACCTCTAAAAATGTAGTGTAAAGAGGTTGTTTTTCTTATTATTCAAAGAAATGTAATTATCATTAATGGATTGAAGCAGGAATGCACCACTTTTTTCAGATAAGGGGTCCATTATTCAACATTAACTTAATCATTGTTTTCTCAGCGAGTATTTCACATTTACTATGATTAGCTTTATGAAAACTTGACTATTGTTCCTAAATTCTCTATTACTTCCTCTGAAAATTGTCATATTCAAAAGGAAAATCTTTCATACTGGCTTTTGTTGTTAAAATTTGTATATTAACCTTTTTTCATAATCCCTCTAAATATCACGTAGAATAGTAGTAAATGAAGTATTAATAGTAAAATTTAGGATATTATGATTGATTTCTATCCCGAGAAGAGAATGTAAATCTGCCATGTAGTTTTGTCTACTCTGTCTGCAGCCTTAGCAATTCCATAGACAGCCTCTAGCAAATCTGTTAGTTGATGTTTACAACCGGGTAGGAACAATATCAAAAACGAAGCAAGTACCATGCATTAGAAATTCTCCCGTTTTAACGATTATTTTTATCATAATGAAGAAAATGGGAAAGTCCCCAAACTTACTGTGAATGTTTTATAACAAAATTATAAACATTGTGATTATGAAGGAAATATTAATTACGCAAAGACAAACACTGAAGGGAAGGGATTATGCTAATTGATGATGTACTTCTGGAAAAGCTAGGGGTTTATTTTGTTTATCATAACTATTATGACGATTATGGAATTACATTTGAGACTTTTGTAAAACGTTATATTGAAGGAATTTGGGAAATTTAAGAGAAACAAACAAAGGGAACTAGTAAATCACTAGTTCCCTTTGTTTATGTTAATGAGAAGTTTTTATTAATCCAAGAATCTGCTTCAATCCAATTGTTTACTCGTATGACATTCGTTGGAATTGCCTTTCGATTATAAGGTGTATCAAATAATATGACTGGTATTTGTAATTCTTCTGCTAGCATTACTGCATTGTCATGCTTATCTTCAAAAAACACCTGGACCTTATGTTCTCTAGCAATTCTAAGCTTATCATGGCTACCTATTAACTCAATATGGTCATAGGGTACATCATTTTGTTCAAACCATTGTTTTGTAATTTCAAAAACATTTAAACCACGTGCAGAAATATAGTATAGTTCATATATTTGGTGCCATTTTTTTAATATTACTTGAGCATCTTTAGCAATAGAGCTTACGGAATACATATATTCTTCGTTTTCCTTAAACCATCTATTAAATTCATTACGATCAACCGGATGAGGAAAAGCACTTAAAAAATCATATTCAATAACATCATCTAATACGATGTTTGTATTATATTGCTTATTAATATGAGGTATTAGGGTATCTGGACATGTAACTGTTCCATCAATATCAATACCGAATCGAGGCTTCGTTTTTGTCAATGGCAAGACCACCTAGTTTATATATTTGATTCAGCCGCTGCGCGTTCTTCAGCCATTTCAGCTGCTAATTTATCAATTTCTTTTTTCAATTCTTCTACCATTGTTTCTTCTGGAACTTTACGAACTGTCTTACCTTTCATAAATAGAAGTCCTTCTCCACGTGCACCAGCAATCCCAATATCAGCTTCTCGTGCTTCACCAGGGCCATTTACTGCACAGCCTAAAACTGCAACTTTTAAAGGAACATTTAATTTTGAAATGTATTCTTCTACTTCATTGGCAATCGAAATTAAGTCGATTTCAATTCGTCCACAAGTTGGGCAAGAGATTAATGTTGCCATGTTTGAAGCAAGTCCGAAAGATTTAAGAAGCTCACGCGCCACTTTAATTTCTTCTACTGGATCTGCAGATAAAGAAATCCGTAATGTATTTCCTATTCCTCTTGATAGAATTGCCCCAAGACCAGCAGCAGATTTAACTGTACCTGCAAAGAGTGTACCAGATTCTGTAATACCTAAATGTAACGGATAATCGAATGCTTGTGCAGCTTTTTCGTAAGCTTCAATTGCTAAGTTAACATCAGAGGCCTTCATAGACACTATAATATCATGGAAATCTAGGTCTTCTAAAATTTTGATATGGTGAAGTGCTGACTCAACCATACCATCAGCAGTAGGGTATCCATACTTTTCAAGAATATGGCGTTCAAGTGATCCTGCATTAACTCCAATTCGAATTGGAATACCTTTAGCTTTAGCTGCATTTACAACTGCTTCAACTTTCTCACGTCGACCGATATTTCCTGGGTTGATTCGTACTTTATCAATTCCATTTTCAATAGCCTTTAAAGCTAACTTATAATCAAAATGAATATCCGCCACAAGGGGAATATGGATACGTTTTTTAATATCAGCAATAGCATTTGCGGCACGTTCGTCTGGAACGGCTACACGTACAAGCTGACAACCAGCTTCTTCTAATCGTAATATTTCAGCTACAGTAGCTTCTACATCATGTGTTTTTGTTGTACACATACTTTGGATGAATAGTTCATTACTACCACCAATTGTTAAATTTCCAACACGCACAGGACGTGTTTTGGTACGGTGAATAATTTCACTCATGAAGATTCTCTCCTTTTTAGGTACTTAAGTATATTCTCCTATGCAGTTATGTACCTTCATCCTTATCATTTTATCAGTGTATGAAAGTAAATGACAAGGATATACACTAACTTTTTAATTGGAACATATTTCACTAGACTTTTTAAACATTGGTATTTCGATATATTCACCTGGAACAATTGATTGATTTTGTAAATGCGGATTTAATTTATAAAAATAGGATAATCTTTCAGGAAATGATATATCAACTTCTGAAGGATATACAGCTAATAAGCTTTGAACGGTATCTCCCTGAGTTGTTTGAACTGTTACTTTTTGAAGCGAATACTGATCCTCACATTGTTGTTGCTCGATCGAAAATGCAGCAAGTGGAACTGTACCCTCAGTTAAATCTATTTTAATGATAGTTGCTACTAGAAAAAATAGAATTGTAAATAGTAGAAAACGCATATAAATAACCCTCCTTTCTTCCACTATATGAAGTCAAGAGGGATTCATGCATACTATTTTTTAAGTTTTTTTGGGTATTTTGAAATTGCAAAAGTTAATAGAGTGAGAGTTATTGCTATTCCTATTAAACTTGCTAGTATTTGTGAGATTGGAGTAAATGAAAAAAGAATGGTTAATAGAGTTGCCCATGTAATTGCTAACGCTGATGTTCGCCATATATGACGATATTCACCGCGTCTATTCATTATTTTTAAGATAACTAAACTTGCAAATGCATAAATACTAATCTGTGTAAAAAGAACAATTGTGGATACTAAAAACTGTAAAATTAGTGCAAATGGGTATAATAGCCACTGTATATTTTTCACATAATCAGTTAAGCCAATAAAATTAGATTCTTCTTTAGATACGCCTAAAACAAACTGACTAAATGAAAAGATTGCCATAATTGATACTAGTAAAAAAACGTATTGTATAACTTTTCCTATTGTTAATAAGCGATAAGTAGCTAATTTTTTAGGGTGAATTAAACTATCAATAAATAATTGAGAATGTTTTACCATATTTTCTCCTCCACACAATAGTTTACCATGAAATAATGAAAGAAAAAACAAAGTCATAGTGCATTAAATAAATTATAGATTTGGGAGAATTCTAAAAAAGCATGAAACTTATTCTAATGTTTTTCCGTATGAAAATTGAATCGTCATGAATAGGAGATGGAAATTTGGAATTTATTGCATGGATATTAATAATTGCAAGTTTTATCATAGCATTCGTTGGGCTTGTTTATCCGATTATTCCGTCAGTGTTATTTATTTTAATTGGATTTATTGTATATGGCTTATTTTTCTCTTTTGCAGAGCTTAGTTGGTGGTTTTGGATTATTGAAATTTTATTTGTTATTCTGCTTTTTGCAGCAGATTCCGTCGCCAATTTAGTAGGGGTTAAAAAGTTTGGTGGCTCCAAAGCGGGTATGTGGGGGAGTACAATTGGGTTACTAGTAGGACCATTTATTATCCCGATTGCAGGAATTTTAATAGGACCATTCGTAGGAGCTGTTATTGGTGAGATTCTTGTAACGAAGGTAGAATTAAAGCAAGCTATTAGAGCTGGAGTTGGGTCGTTAATTGGTTTTTTAACTTCTGTAATTACAAAAGCAATTATACAAGCTGTGATGATTATTATTTTCATCATTGCCATATAATAATTACTTGTTGATTACTTTTCGAAAAGGGGATTCTATTAAATTGTGATTATAGTTAAATCGCACCAGTTTTTCCGCCTAAAGGCTGAATTGACTTTTACTTGGAGCTAAATGATTGAATGAAATACCCAATTTTGATAACCTAGTATTGTAATCAATATTACTTATGTTTAGGGAGGATATTCACAATGACATTTGAATTACCACAATTATCTTACGCTTATGATGCATTGGAACCAAATATCGATGCAAAAACTATGGAGATTCACCATACGAAACACCATAACACTTATGTAACAAACTTAAACGCAGCAGTAGAAGGAACTGAATTTGCTAGCAAAGATCTAAATGAACTTATTGCAAATATCGAAGCACTTCCTGCTGACAAACAAACTGCAGTACGTAACAATGGTGGCGGTCATGCAAACCATTCATTATTCTGGGAAATTTTAGCTCCAGGTGGTGCTACTGCTCCTGCTGGTGAATTAGCTTCTGCAATCGAAGCAAAATTCGGTAGCTTAGATTCTTTCAAAGATGAATTTGCAAAAGCTGCTACAGGCCGATTCGGTTCTGGTTGGGCTTGGTTAGTAGTAGATGGTGGCGAACTAGCTATTACATCAACACCAAACCAAGACTCTCCAATCATGGAAGGTAAAACACCAATCTTAGGTTTAGACGTTTGGGAACACGCTTACTACTTAAACTATCAAAACCGTCGTCCTGACTACATTTCTGCATTCTGGAACGTAGTAAACTGGGATGTTGTAGCTGAAAAATTCGCTGCTGCTAAATAATTTAATTTAGTTATTACCGCTTCGAATAACAACAGGTACAATAATTAATATGAAAGGCAAAATCCACTAGTGGGATTTTGCCTTTTTTCATGAAAGAAAACATCCAAAATACATATTAAGGGTTTTCAATTAGAAATATGAACCGACACATAAAAACAGTAAGAATGTACAAATTATATTCTATGGAGGTGATCTATTGTGAAAAACAAAAAAAAGGGAAATGGACAGGATCGTGAAGAATATGGATACGGTTTTGATCTAAGTCCAGATGATTTTGACATCATAGGTGAAAATGAACAAGCAAAAAAGCGAAATCAAAACAATAATCACGGTAAGCAAGACAATGATAATGGAAGACAAACAAATAAGAGTAATCATACAAATTTAAATGGTTAATGATTAGTAAATTTTCCAAATGGCTTTCTGTACTCTAAATACTTAAACTAAAAATCATAAAGGGCATCTCAATATGAGGTGTCCTTTTTCGACATTAGTTCTATTTTTTCCCCTTTATTCTTAAATTGTAAAGATGGAAAATAAAGGGGAGAGGTTTATGGAAATAGATGGTGTGTTCTCTGGTGGTGGTATAAAAGCTTTTGCCTTTATTGGTGCCTATCAAGTATTAGAAGAAAAAAATTATCAATTTAAACGAGTAGCGGGAACAAGTGCAGGAGCTATTGTTGCTGCATTCATTGCTGCAGGCTATACCGTTAAAGAAGTTGAAAATGTATTGGATGAATTAAATCTTAAATCCCTCTTAGACCCTCCAAAAAAGGCATTTTCACTACCATTTACTAAATGGATAAATTTGTATTTCAAATTCGGATTATATAAAGGTGATGCATTAGAAAATTGGTTTTATCAACAGTTAGCCAGTAAAGGAATCTATACTTTTGAAGACTTACCAAAGGGAAAATTAAAACTTGTAACATCGGATTTATCAAGTGGACGCATGATTGTGTTACCAGATGATTTAAGTTATTACGGTATTGACTGGAAGACATTTTCCGTTGCCCGTGCTTTAAGAATGAGTTGTGGTTTACCATTTTTCTTTGAGCCAGTTATTTTGAAAAATAAAAAGGGCGAATATCTCTTTGTAGACGGAGGGATTTTAAGTAATTTCCCAATGTGGATATTTGATAATGGAATGAAAGAACGTCCACTTTTAGGGTTGAAACTTAGTCAACCACGTGAACAACTACCTCCTCAACAATTTAAAAATGGCTTAAATTTATTTGAAGCACTGTTTACTGCAATGAGAATTGCTCATGATGAGCGATATATATCGAGGAAGCATGAGAAAAATATTATTTTTATCCCTGTTGAAGATTATTCCACTACAAAATTCGATATTGACCAAGAAACGAAAGAATTACTGATTGATATTGGTAGAAAAAAGACTGAAAAATTTTTAACTACATGGAAACCAGTTTTTTAAGTTATTGAGCATAAATGAATTGTAACTCTCAAATAATAAAATGAAAAAATCAAGGGAGGATACAATTTATGGCAAAAACAGACTTAGAAATAGCTGCAAAAATATTAGATGATAATATGGTTGGAACAATGGCAACAATCCAAGGGAATAAACCTCACTCACGTTATATGACTTTTTTTAACGATAACTTTACTTTGTATACAGTAACTAGCAATGACACCCATAAAGTGGAGGAATTACAACAAAACCCTAATACACATATTCTAATTGGTTACGATGGAAAAGGGTTTGGTGATTCATTTTTAGAAATTGAAGGAAAGGTAGAAGTTTCACAAAATGACGGAATGAAAGAAAAAGTTTGGAATAAAGCATTGAAATTTTGGTTTGATGGTCCGGACGATCCGAAAATGGTCATTTTAAAAGTAACACCTACTCAAATGCGCTTAATGAATACAAAAGGGGAAGACCCGAAAATAATTAATTTTTAATGTGCTCAATCTTAATGACACACTTTTTAATAGCAATGGAACAACATTCATTCAAAAGAATACATGAATAAACATAGGAGTGACATCTTTGAAGAAGATATTATTTGCATTATTTTTATCAGTAACCCTTATTTTTGGAATAGGAGCAACGTTTAATCAAAGCTTGGCTCATCAATTTAAGGAAGAGTATGAAAATCTAGACCAGGAAACTAAAGAAAAAGTCGACGAAGTTTTAAATAACTTAAAGAAAGATTTAACAGATTTAAATGTAGAACTGCCTAAACATCATGCGAAGTTTGACAAATTAGATGAAGATGCAAAACAAAAAGTAAAAGAAATTATGGAACAAATGAAAGATGGCAAGATTACAGAAGAAGAGGCAGATGCTCAATTGAAAGAGCTAGGAGTAGAATTACCTGATCATCATCGGGATGACATGCTTGCAAAATTGGATGATGAAACGAAGGAAAAAGTAAAACAAATACTAAATCAAATTAAAAATGGATCCCTTACAAAAGAGGATGCGGAAGCCAAATTAAAAGAATTGGGCGTCTCGTTCCCTAAACATCAACATGATAAAAAGGATCCATTTGCTGATCTAGATACCGATACTAAGGAAAAAGTAGATCAACTGCTAATTAAGGCTCAAAGTCAGTTAAAGGAATTAGGTTTAGATATTCCAAAAGAAAAAATACCTTACTTATTGAAGTAGCGAAGTAACGTCACTGTCACGTATGGTAAATTAAAAGGATTCGATTTCTTTCATATTAAGAAAGGAATCGAATTTTTTTTTTATATTATTAACTAATAGCAATACATTCGAGTACAGAGCACCAATGCTTAGTTAGTTTTTAATAGAACTTATCTGAGATAAAAAACTATCGAGATGTTATGATTTGTATGAAAGGTGGGTTCATAATGAATCAAAAACAAAAGAGAAATAAAAGTGGTAACACTCCCATTACATATAAAAACACTGGTACAGCAGTTCTTTTTCCATTAGGTTTAAATTTATTTATGGGATTTATTTTTTCCGTCATTGCATCAGAAGCAAGTGAACTACCTTTGTTTCCTTTTATACTAGTTTTGATTGCTATACTTTTATTTGAATATGGCTTATCAATCTATTGGTGGAAAACTAGAAGAGAGCAATACGAAATATTAAATAATTATGTGTTTCTTTTAACACTTTCATCTTTTGGATGTTTTCCCCTATTAGGCTTTACCTTAGATAAAAATATTGTAGTTTTCCTCATTGAAATCCTTTTATATGTAACAATAACATTATATTTTATATGGAAACCTAATTTAAAATTGGCAATAGGAATTGTTATGGGAATCGCAGGGGTAATTGTAGGTAGTGTAGTTCTAGTCTATATTATGGGGTTACGTCCATTTGTTTCTTTAGGAACTCTAACAGAAGACAATATCATAGTTGAAGGGGTCAAAACTTTCCCGCTTGTCTTTATTTTTATGTATCTTTTAGGAATTATGTTGTCAATCCTTTCCCAAGAAGTATTAAAAACCATTAGAGGAAGTAAAGACTGAATTTGTAGTAAAGGTTGGGAGTTACTCTGCTTTTTCAAAATATGTGATATATTAATTTGTATAGTAGGTAAAAATAGTTATACAAGAATAATATTCTTGGATTGCTTTAAAAAGGGAGTAGAGTAGATGACAAAAACAATTAAGGCGCCTTTTCGTTATGACCATGTAGGAAGTTTTTTACGACCAAAAGTATTAAAAGAAGCTCGTTCAAAATTCCAAAAGAACGAAATTACATATGCTGAATTGAAAAAAGTAGAAGACGAAGAAATTATTCGTTTAATCGAAAAACAAAAAGAAATCGGTGTTTTATCAATTACGGATGGTGAATTTCGTCGGAGCTGGTGGCACTTTGATTTCTTAGGTGGACTTGAAGGGATGGAATACTATGAAAAAGAACATGGCTTAAATTTCCATAACTTAGAGACTCGTAAAGAAGGGATTCGTGTTGTTGGAAAAATTGACTTTGGCCATCATCCATTTTTAGATCATTTTAAATTTGTAAAAGAACATGCTGGCGAATCTACAGTTAAATTTACGATCCCAAGTCCCAATATGCTACATGCACGTGCGGATAAAAATACTGAAATTTATGCAACAGAAGAAGAACTAATTGAAGATACAATTATAGCTTATCAAAAGGGAATTCAATCATTTTATGATTTAGGGTGCCGTTACCTACAATTAGATGATACGGCCTGGGCTAGTTTATTCTCTGATGAAACTCGTGCTAAACTTGTTTCTGAGGGTAAAGATCCTAAAAAATTCATGGATACATTACAATATGTGATCAATGAGTCAATTAAAAATAAACCAGCAGATATGACAATAACAATGCACATTTGCCGTGGAAACTATAAATCAACTTTCCATTCAAGTGGTGGTTATGATTTTGCGGCAAAAGTTATTTTTGGTGGTCTTAATGTTGATGGTTTATTCTTAGAGTTTGATGATGAACGCTCTGGTAGCTTCGAACCATTGAAATATGTAAATCGTCCAGATTTAAAGGTAGTACTTGGTTTAGTTACTTCTAAATTTGGAGAGTTAGAGGATAAAGAATCAATTAAAACACGTATTCACGAAGCTGCACAGTATGTATCGCTGGATCAACTTTGCTTAAGTCCACAATGTGGTTTCTCTTCTACTGAAGATGGTAATATTCTAGAGGAAGACAACCAGTGGCAAAAACTCTCTCTTATTAAAGAGATTGCAGAAGAGGTTTGGGGATAATTTAATTCAACTTAACCCACTCTAATTTGATGAAAAATGAGTCTTTTAATCAATATGTATAATGAAAAGAATTGAATTTTACTGGAGTTAGGTCAAGGAGTCTGTGTTAGGTCAACAAATTCTAAAGCGAAAACATGGCAAGGATACACTTAATTTTGTTGCAAGAGATTTAGAAGAGGTTTTTCCAATGGGCATCCTTAAAAATAAGGAAACAAACATTGTTAATGGGGATGAAAAAATATATTAATAAGTTGCAATTCGCTTAGACAATCCGCAAAAGTTTAAAGGAATTTTAGAACAAAAAACTATTATAACAATTATGACAGAGGGGACAATAAATCACAGTCTCCTCTTTTAATTTAAGTGTTTGAATACGAAGGAAAAGTAGTTCTATCTTGTCCATTTTTGATTACACTGTTATAAAAAGGATTTATTGAGGTGGGATGTTGTGGTTAAAAAATGGGGAATAGCGCTCCTGTTATTATTTGGTTTATATGCATTAGCAATGTATTTTTACATTTTTTATGGAAATGACGGTGGAATACCAGCTGCATTACAAGGAACTGTAGCAGATCCAGCAACGTTCATGACAAAAAAAGAACTTCTATTAAGTGAGGATTATGCGAAAATAAGGAACTTCTTATTTTTTGTAGCGACACCATTTGAATGGTTAATGTATTTATTTGTTCTCATTTCAGGTGCATCTTTACTATTAGAAAAGTGGTCAGATTTCGAAATGAAATGGAAGATTGTAAAAAATGCTATCTATTTATTTTTACTTTCGATATTAACATTCATTGTGTTTTTCCCATTAGATTATTATCGATACAATTTAAGTAAAAGTTATGGCATCAGTACACAATCATTTTCATCTTGGATGAGGGATAACGTAATAGACTTTTGGGTCAACTTTGTTATTACAGTATTAGTTGTAACTGTTTTATACTGGCTAATTAATAAGAGCCCTAAGAAGTGGTGGATTCCTGCATGGTTACTAACAATACCGTTTTCAATTTTCATCATGTTTATCCAACCTGTTGTCATCGATCCGTTATATAATGAGTTTTATCCACTAACAAATAAAGAACTAGAAACTAAAATTCTAGAACTTGCTGAGCAAGCCAATATTCCTTCAGATCATGTCTATGAAGTAAATATGGCCGAAAAAACCAATGCACTTAATGCCTATGTGACGGGTGTCGGAAGTAATTCGAGGATTGTCTTATGGGATACTACATTAAACCGATTAAACGAAGAAGAAATCCTATTTATTATGGGGCATGAAATGGGGCATTATGTTGAAAAGCACATTTATATAGGGATAGCGGGATATGTTCTGATGATGCTGGTGGGACTTTGGTTAATTTCAAAAATGATGCCTTGGATTATTAATAGGTTTGGGCATGTACTAAAAATTAAGGATGTAATAAGCATTCATTCTTTACCACTGATCTTACTCTTATCGTCCATTTTATTATTTGTATCAAGTCCTATTTCAAATTTCGTTTCTAGATATCAAGAACAAAGAGCAGATGAATTCGCAATGGAATTAGTACAGGACCCAGAAGCAGCAGTTAGCGGTTTTCAGAAGTTAACGAAAGCAGGGTTAAGTGAAGTAAATCCACCAACGCTTGTAAAATGGTTTAGATATACACATCCACCGATGCTTGAGCGTATTAATAATGTGGCTGAGTATTTGGAAGAAAAATAAAAAAAGGGGGTGTCTCTATTTATTGAGGCACCTCTTTATTACGTAAATAACTATTAAATTTATACTACCTCTTAATAAATTTCCCTGCTTACTTTAATTTGGCCTTTCTATGTAGTAATGCATCGATAGTAGTTAATGTGGTAAGTTTAATAATAATGTATTGAAGATAGGCCAACATGTTTAATAAAAATTTTCACATCTACTTTGGACATAGAACAAATGTAAACTCTAACGCTAGAGAATATGAATTTAGTATTCTAAATTGATCTTAACAATCTTTGTAAATTAATAGTTGAAAGAATAGGAACCTTTTACGCTTTTTACCGTTACAGAACATGTAGTTTCCTTTGTCTATGTTCTTTTTTATTAACTAAGGAAATGTTATACTAGAATGTATGTGTTTCATTATATAGTTCAAAATAAGTAAAATTTAGAAGGGGGGATTACAGTGAGAAATAAGCAAAAAATGAATCGTGCATCTAGTGTGAAAGCAAAGTATCGAGCAAGCTTATCTTTTCGTATGAACGTCCTTTTCTTTTCAATCTTTATACTATTTTCTGCATTAATATTCCGGCTAGGATATTTACAAATTGTAAACGGGGAAAATTATGTACGAGCATTAGAACGCACGGAAGAAGTTGCAGTAAATACAAGTGTACCAAGAGGTAGAATTTATGATCGCTATGGTCGTGTGTTAGTTGATAATGAGCCTGAGAATGCTATTACATATACAAAAATGCAATCAACAACAACCGAAGAAATGCTCGATATTGCGGAACAATTGGCAATGTTAATAGAGCAGCCAACTAAACGGGTCACATATCGAGATAAACTTGATTTTTGGATCTTAAAAAATAAAGAAGCTGCATACAATAAAGTTTCAGAAAAAGAAGAAACAAACTTACGGGCAACGATTGAAGATGAAAAAGAAGTTCAAAAAGAAATTGATCGCTTGGTGAGAGAACGAATAACAGAAGAGGAATTGGCTGAACTAACTAATTTCGATTTAGAAGTTTTAGCAATATACCGTGAAATGGTATCTGGCTATAGTTTGTCACCGCAAATTATTAAAAGCGAGGATGTAACAGCTGCTGAATTTGCACGTGTTTCTGAAAGATTATCCGATTTGCCAGGAGTCAATACAACGACAGACTGGAAGCGTGTAAAATTATCGTCCCTTTCAATTTTAGGTAGAACAACTGTCCCTAGTAAAGGGATTCCGAAATCGAAGCTTGATTTTTATCTAGCGCGTGATTATTCAAGGAATGATCGTGTAGGGGAGAGTTATTTTGAAGCTCAATATGAGGAGCTATTACAGGGACAAAAATCAGTAGTAAAAAATATTACGAATAGACAAGGTGAAGTTGTTGATACCGTAACAACTTATGAAGGTGAACCTGGGAAAGATTTAGTTACAACAATTGATACTGAACTACAAGCCGAAGCAGAAAGAATCGTTGAAGAAAAGTTACTCGAGCTTAAGAATGAATATGGCAGTTCAAAACTTTTGGATCGTGCCTTTTATGTCATGATGAATCCAAGAACAGGAGAATTGCTAGCGGTTGTGGGGAAAAAGATTGAGAAAGACCCTAAGACAGGTAAACAATATGTTGTTGATTATTCATATGGAACATTTACTACAGCATATGAAGTAGGGTCAACAATTAAAGCTGCAACATTGTTAATGGGTTACTCTCAAGGAGTAATCCAGCCAGGAACTACTTTAATTGACCAGCCTATTAAACTTGCAGGTACAGACGCGAAAAGTTCTATATTTAACCGAAGTGGTGCTATTCCGATGAATGATGTCACAGCACTCGAACGTTCATCGAACTCATATATGTTCCAAGTGGCTATGATGATTGGTGGTTCGAGATATCAATACAATATGGGTCTAAAGTTAAAAGATGATACGCTCCAAAGAATGCGCAATGGATACGCACAGTTTGGACTTGGTGTTAATACTGGTATAGATTTGCCTAGTGAATTCTCAGGTTACCAAGGAATTCTTGATAACCCTGGTAAAATATTGAACTTTGCTATAGGACAATTCGATACGTATACTCCGCTGCAACTTGCTCAATATATTTCAACAATTGCGAACAATGGATATCGTGTTCAACCTAGACTATTAAAAGAAATTCGAAAACCTTCTGAAGATGGTGAAACTTTAGGTCCAGTTGTGGAAGAAGTAACGCCAAAGATTTTGAATCGAATTTCTAATAGTCAAGATGAAATAGATCAAGTGAAAAAAGGACTTCGTCAAGTTTATGTTGGAAACCAGGGTTCTGCTCGTGCACAATTTGCAAATGCTCCATACACTGCAGCGGGTAAAACAGGTACTGCGGAAGTGGTTTATTACGGTCCACTTCGTGAGGAGTATGGAACTACTACAATCAATTTAACTCATGTTGGGTTTGCTCCTTTTGAAAATCCAGAGGTTGCATACGCTGTATTTATTCCATGGGTAACAACAAACTATGATATTTATCAACCGCAAAATAATGAAATTGCGCGTGAAATATTGGATGTTTATTTTAAATTAAAAGAGAAATACGCTGAAAACGGAGTATCCGAAAGCTCGGTGGAACAAAAGATCCTTCCGCCAACTACAGATGAGAAAATTGATGAAAACACTGTTGAACAAACAGTAAATTAATGGAAAAAAGACTCGATAGTTTGCAATTGCATACTATTGGGTCTTTTTCTATTTATTGATTGAAGGTATTAATAATTCTATTGGTTACTCATTAAGGGGAAATTTAAGTAAGGAAAATAGGTGATTAATAATTAATTCTAGTATTTATATAGTTTTGCTTAATGTTCATAGCTAAAGTTTTAACGAATAATTGAAATTTTATTCTATTTTTCGACATTGATTTACAATCTCTTTACAATTCGTTTATATAACATCAACAATACACCTTTATAGTGAAATCTGTAAGACAAACTTACTATGAAATTGATGGAGGAAATAAGAGATGAAAAAGTGGAAGTACTTAACAATGACAGCCGCGTTAGGCTCAGCATTATTATTAGGAGCTTGTGGTTCAAACACAGCTGAAGAGGAACCAGCAACTAATGAACAAACTACTGGTGAAACTGCAGATCAAGGAGATGCGCAATTAACAGGAACAGTAAATGGTGACGGTTCATCAACAGTTGCGCCAATTACAGAAGCACTTGTAGAAGAATATAGTGGAGTACAACCTGATGTTAAAGTATCAGTAGGTGTTTCAGGTACAGGCGGTGGTTTTGAAAAGTTCATCGCAGATGAAACTGATTTCTCAAACGCATCACGTCCAATTAAAGATGAAGAAAAAGCTGCTTTAGAAGAAGCTGGTATTGAATATACAGAATTCAAAATTGCAAATGATGGTTTAACAGTTGTTATTAACCCAGAAAATAATTGGGCTAAAGATTTAACAGTTGATCAATTGAAACAACTTTGGATTGAAGATGGCACAACTAAAAAATGGTCTGATATTGACCCATCTTGGCCAGCAGAAGAAATCGTATTCTACTCTCCAGGTACTGACTCAGGTACTTTTGATTACTTTGATGAAGTAATTTTAGATGGAGCTGACTTAGTGAAAAACGCTACATTATCTGAAGATGATAACGTATTAGTACAAGGTGTTGCTGGAGATAAAAATGCAATCGGATTCTTCGGTTTTGCATACTACTTAGAAAACACAGACAAATTACAAGCTGTAACAGTTGATGGAGTAGAACCAAATAACGAAACAATTGAATCTGGAGAATACACACCACTTTCACGTCCATTATTCGTATATGCAAAAAATGATGCAGTAAAAGAAAACGAAGCTTTCTATGATTTCATGAAATATACATTAGAAAACGCTGGTGCAATGGCTGAAGCTGTTGGTTATGTTAAATTACAAGATGCTGATTATGAAACAGGTTTATCAACTTTAGAAGGCTTAAAATAATTTTACTAGATTTTTAAAATAATGTGTGGGTAAAATCTAGCCCACACATTTTCTCACGTATATTGAAGGGAGATTTACATTATGGCTTCTCAAGGATTAGGGAAAGAGCAATCGGTTCAAGATTTGATTGCGAAGTCTCGAAACAAGAAAGGTAAAAAAGTTCTTGAAAAAGTGATGCCATTACTATTGTTATTTACTGCCGTTGTATCTGTATTAACAACTTTTGGGATCCTTTTCACTCTTATATTCGAGACCTTTGAATTTTTTCAGAGAGTATCAATTACAGATTACTTATTCGGAACAGAATGGTTTCCATTCTCAGGAAATAATCCTACATTCGGTGTATTACCATTAATTTTAGGTACTTTAAAAGTAACAGTCATCGCAATAATCGTAGCTGTACCATTAGGTATTGCAGCTGCAATTTATTTAAGTGAATATGCATCAGATAAAGCACGCCGTGTAATTAAACCAATATTAGAGGTGTTAGCAGGTGTTCCTACAATTGTTTATGGTTTCTTCGCTCTAACATTTGTTACACCAATTCTGCAACAATTGATACCGTCACTGAAAATATTCAACGCACTTAGCCCAGGTATTGTAGTAGGAATTATGATTATTCCCATGATCGCATCGTTATCTGAAGACGCAATGAGCTCTGTTCCAAATTCTATACGTGAAGCTGCTCTTGGATTAGGAGCAACAAAACTTGAAGTAGCATTAAAAGTAGTTCTTCCAGCTGCAATTTCGGGTATTATTTCATCTATTGTTTTAGCAATATCACGTGCAATTGGTGAAACTATGATTGTATCCCTTGCAGGTGGTGCAACGCCAACATTTAATTTAGATGTAACAGGTTCTATCCAAACTATGACAGCGTATATCGTTCAAGTTTCATCAGGTGATGCTGGTTATGGTACAACAATTTACTACTCAATTTATGCTGTCGGGTTCACATTATTTATATTCACATTAATTATGAATTTATTAGCACACTATATTTCAAAACGCTTCAGAGAGGAGTATTAACGATGAAGTACATTGATGAAACTGTTGTTATGAAGCGTATGAAGTCTCGTTTAAAGTTCAACAAACTTTGGAAATCGTTATTCCTAATTGCTACACTTTTTGCATTGCTTTGTTTAGTTGTGTTATTGGTGCGAATCGTTTCACAAGGAGCAGGATATTTAAATGTAGATTTCGTAACAAATTTTGCATCACGGTTCCCTGAAAAAGCAGGTATTAAAGCTGCTTTAATCGGTTCACTTTGGTTAATGGCAGTTGTTGCACCTGTATCGATTATATTGGGTGTAGGTACAGCAATTTATTTAGAGGAGTATGCAAAACAGAATAAATTTAATGATTTTATTCGTACGAATATTTCTAACCTTGCAGGTGTACCATCAATTGTATTTGGTTTACTTGGATTAACAATTTTTGTTCGTATGTTAGGATTAGGGAAAAGTGTCTTGGCTGCAGGTTTTACAATGAGTTTATTAATTTTACCTGTAATTATCGTTGCAGCACAAGAAGCCATTCGTGCAGTACCAAATGATCAACGTGAAGCTTCTTATGGAATGGGGGCAACGAAATGGCAAACCATTACACGTGTGGTTTTACCAGCTGCAATCCCAGGTATTTTAACAGGTAGTATTTTAGCGTTATCCCGTGCAATCGGAGAGACAGCACCGTTAGTTGTTATTGGTATTCCGGTTATTCTACAATTCTTACCAGAAGGATTGCTAAGTGAATTTACCGCATTACCAATGCAAATATATGATTGGGCAAAACGTCCTCAAGAAGAATTTTTATATGTTTCTTCAGCCGGAATTATTGTTTTAATGATATTGCTTGTGGTTATGAACTCAATTGCAATCTTTATTCGCAATAAATTCCAAAAACGATATTAAGGAAGTGTAAAGGTTGGTACAAACAATGATCAATAATGAAACTGAAAAGTTTACTATAAAGGCGTCTAAAAATGTCGGTGAAGAAACATCTACAAAGATTATTACAACGAAAAATACTGTATTCCAATCAAAGAATTTCGATCTTTGGTATGGAGATCATCATGCTTTAAAAGATATTAATTTAGACATCAAAGAAAATGAAGTTACTGCTATTATCGGACCATCTGGATGTGGGAAATCCACATATATCAAGGCTCTAAATCGAATGGTTGAGCTTGTTCCTATCGTAAAAACAAATGGTGAAATTAATTACCGTGGACGTAATATTTTTGAAGGTAATTATGAAGTTGAAGAACTACGTACAAAAGTAGGGATGGTCTTCCAAAAGCCTAATCCATTTCCTAAATCAATTTATGATAATATTGCATATGGACCAAGAATCCATGGAATTAAAAATAAAAGAGTTCTAGATGAAATCGTAGAAAAATCACTGCGCGGCGCCGCGATTTGGGATGAAGTAAAAGATCGTCTGAATCAAAATGCATATGGACTATCCGGTGGTCAACAACAACGTATTTGTATTGCTCGATGTCTTGCAATTGAGCCAGATGTTATTTTAATGGATGAGCCAACATCTGCACTTGACCCAATTTCGACTTTAAAAGTAGAAGAACTTGTTCAAGAAATAAAAGATAAATATTCTATTATTATCGTTACACACAATATGCAACAAGCAGCTCGTATTTCTGACAAAACTGCATTCTTCTTAAATGGTGAAGTGGTTGAATTTGACAATACTGATAAAATATTCTCAACTCCAACTGATCAAAGAACAGAGGATTATATTTCAGGTCGATTCGGTTAAGGGGGGAGGAAGGACATGGGAGTTCGTGGTCGTTATGAACATGATATTGAAGATGTTCAAAATGAATTAATAAAACTTTGTAAATTAAGCATAAGTCAACTAGATCTTACATTTAAGTCGTTCATTGATAAAGATATAAAATTAGCACGTGAAATTATTAATAAAGACACTGAAATAAATCACTTAGAAGAACTAATAAATGATCGAGTGATTTTAATTATGACGAGACAACAACCAGTTGCAAAGGACTTACGACGATTAGTTGTTTTACTAAAAGCAGCATCAGATATGGAACGTGTTGGTGATTATGCAGTAAATATTGCAAAAGAGACGATTCGTATAGGTGATGCAAATTTTATAACTTCAGTAGAGTTAATTGAGGATATGTTTTTAAAAACTTCTGCAATGTTAAATCAAGTTGTTGAAGCTTTTGTTGAAGAAAACACAACAAAAGCAAAAGAAGTAGCTGATTTTGATGATCAAATTGATGAAATGTACGGAAGTATGATTACGCAATTAATGAAGTTAAGTAGTGTTCGACCTGAAAATATTTCGCAAATAACTAATTTAGCATTTATTTGTCGCTTTATTGAGCGTTGTGCTGATTTAGCAACAAATATTGCTGAATATCTATTCTATTTAAAAAAGGGTCAACGCTTCGACCTTAATAATTAAATCTATTTTATAGAGCTGACTTAGTGTAATGAGTCAGCTTTATTTTATTTGAAAATTCTCGGTTTATCTGATTTTTTTTTATTTTCTATAATTACATTTGAATAGTGGTAAAATTTATAATAAAATAGGGGTAGCTAAATAATAAAGCAATGATGAAAAAGAGTAGTATTATGGGATGGCTCAGAGAACTAGCGGTTGGTGTAAGCTAGTGCATGACATAATATGAATGGGTTTCTAGCTTCTAGTGCTGAAATAGTAGTAGGTATTAGCGAATTTGTTACGTTACAACAGTTGAGAGGACTAATTTATGTATTCAATTTAGAACCAATAAATTAGTCAATGAAGGTGGCACCACGGCTTTTCCGTCCTTTGTGATGGAAAGCCTTTTTTGTATTTTTGTAGAATGTTAATCCATGAAAGATTGAAATGGTTGTGCTGATTCGCAAATGTTTTGAATCAATCTCATAGGTATTAACAGGATACATTAAAAAATGGTGTAAGTTTAGTCGAGTAGAGAAGGAGAGAGTTGAGCATGACTGTTGAAGTGAAAAATTATATCATTCGTGAGTTACAAGGCGATATGATGACACCGATTTCTGTGTTTCAAAGTTTGAAGGGGAAGCATAAAGTTTTATTTGAATCCTCTGCAAAACATGAAGAAAGTGGACGATACTCTTTTATCGCTGTGAATCCAATCGCAGAATTAAAGGGAAATCATGATTATTACTACTACAATTACAAAGAAGAGGAATTAATTAGAGAATCAGGATCGGTCTTACAAAAACTTCGTGAAATGCTTCCAATCCAAAATGCTCAGTATCCCTTTTCATTTTTTGGAGGGGCGATTGGTTATTTTGGATACGATACTGCTTTTTATAATGAAAAAATTGGTGAAGTACTACAAGATGATTTAAACATGCCAGATGTACATGTTAATTTTTATGATACATTTATTGTCTTTGATCATTTGCTTCAAACTGTAACAATAGCTGCCGTTGATCTTTTCCAATCAGGTAAATCAGAAAAAGAAATGGAACAGTCAATTGGAAGACTTATTGATGAAATAAAACAGGGTGTTACATTTAAAGAGGAACAATCCATTTCTGTTAAGTTTGAGCCAACAATTAAGAAAGAAGACTTTATTGAAATGGTTGAAACTGCAAAAAATCATATTGAGCGCGGAGACATATTCCAGGTTGTTTTATCGCAAAGATTTTCAGCTGACTTCAACGGTGACCCATTTGCACTATATCGAAAACTTAGAACATCTAATCCTTCGCCATATATGTTTTACTTAGAATTTGATCAATATACAATTTTAGGTACTTCTCCAGAGAGTTTAGTAAAGGTCCAGGATCGAATTATTACAACGAATCCAATTGCAGGTACTAAACCTCGAGGAAAAACGACCGAAGAGGACCTACAAACGGAACAGTTACTGCTACATGATGAGAAAGAAATAGCAGAACATCGAATGCTAGTCGACCTAGGTCGAAACGATATTGGTCGGGTGAGTAAAATCGGGTCAGTAAAAGTTAGTAAATACATGACAATAGAAAGATATAAATATGTAATGCATATAGTTTCAGAAGTAATTGGTGAGTTAAATGATGATGTACATGTCCTTGACGTGTTAACCTCTTGTCTACCTGCTGGGACAGTATCAGGGGCACCGAAAATTCGTGCCATGCAAATTATTAATGAACTAGAACAAAGAAAACGCGGAGTTTATGCCGGTGCGATTGGTTATCTTTCATTAAATGGGAATTTAGATTTAGCTTTAGCAATTCGTACAATGATTGTGAAAGATGAAAAGGCCCATGTACAAGCTGGTGCAGGAATTGTTTACGATTCAAATGCTCAGTCTGAATATGAAGAAACCCTTAATAAAGCAAAGGCATTGTTGGAGGTGCACCGATGATTTTACTAATTGATAACTATGATTCATTCACATATAATCTCTATCAACAAATCTCAAGCTTAGGTAAAAACGTACAAGTCGTTCGAAATGATGCTATTACAATAGAAGAGATTAGAGAATTAAATCCAGAAGCAATTGTCCTTTCACCTGGACCAGGGACTCCTGACGATGCGGGGATCACTATTGATGTAGTAAGACAACTTTATACTGAATTTCCGATACTAGGTATTTGTTTGGGGCATCAGTCAATTGGTGCTGCTTTCGGAGGTAATATTGTTAGAGCAGAAAATATAATGCATGGGAAACTGTCATATTTAACATATAAGAGGGAAGGATTATTTAATTCCTTAACAGAAGACATAGCTGTAATGCGCTACCATTCATTAGTAATAGAGCCAGCCACATTGCATGAGGATTTTGAAATTATAGCTACCTCTACAGATGATCAAGAAATAATGGCAATTCAACATAAACAATATCCAGTGTATGGTTTACAATTCCACCCTGAATCTATTGGTACAGAAACAGGTGTAAAAATGGTTGGAACCTTTTTAGAAAAAATTTAGATAAAATCAAATGCCCTAAAAGCAAAGTCTTTTAGGGCATTGTTCGTTAAAGATATTCTTTTATTTCATTTTCAAACTTTGATGGTTTATCAGTTGGAGCATACCGTTTTACGACATTTCCTTGTTGATCGACTAAAAACTTCGTAAAGTTCCATTTAACATTCTTTCCGAGAATCCCTTTTGATTCCTCAGTGAGATATTTAAAGAGTTCATGTGCCTCATTCCCATTTACTTTAACTAAGTCATGTATAGGGAAGGAAACTCCATACGATAATCGACATGCTTCTTCTGCTTCTTTACCGGAGCTTAGTTCTTGTTTGAATTGGTTAGAAGGGAAACCTAACACCACAAAATCCTCTTTTTGATATTTTTTATATAGTTCTTCGAGTTCTTCGAATTGGGGAGTAAAGCCACATTTTGTTGCAGTGTTGACAATCAGCATTACTTTACCTTTATAACGTTCTAGCGAATACTGTTTACCGTTTGCATCGGTTACAGTAATATCATAAATACTCATCTAATCCCTCGTTTTTTTAAGTTTAACTTAAAACCTAATATTGGTAATGATTTTCTACGCTTGATTCAACTTTTCGATCATTCAACATGATTGTAACAGTAAGGAAGAAGGCTGTCATAATTAAACAACTGATAAAAGCAATTATTCCATTCCAGCCCCAGTGTGACCAGAAGATGCCGCCGGTTGTTCCACCAACACTAGAACCAAAATAGTAGGCGAATAAATAAAGTGAGGAAGCTTGCGCTTTATCTCTTTTTGCTCTTCGACTAACCCAACCACTTGCAATTGAGTGAGCACCGAAAAATCCAAAAGTAAAGACGACAATACCTAATATTTTTATGAAAAGGTGAACAGGTAATGTAAGTAATGCACCTGTAAACATGATAATAATCCCTATAAATAATACCTTTTGTCGACCGAATTTATCTGAAAGACTACCAAACCAAGCTGAGCTAAATGTCCCAACTAAATAGACTATAAAAATCCATCCTACAATGGTTGCACTTAAATTATATGGATGGGCTAGTAATTTATAACTTATGTAGTTATACAACGTTACAAAGCCACCCATAAGCGTAAAGGCAATACCAAATAAACAAACTAATCCAGGGTCTTTTAGATGGGAAAATAAAGATTTCGATAGTGATTTAATTTGTAATGGTCTAGGTGTGAAGTGTTTTGAAGCTGGCAACGCCCAAACAAAGTAAGCACAAATTACTAAACTTAATAATCCTAAAAAAATCATCCCAATTTGCCAATTATATAAGTCGGTAACTGTCCCCATAATAATTCGCCCTGCAAGTCCACCGACGGAGTTACCACTTATATAAAGGCCCATTGCAGCACCTAAGCTTGCCGGGTCAACTTCTTCACCTAAATAAGCCATAGCAATAGCTGGAACGCCAGCAAACACAAATCCTTGAACAATTCTTAAAAGGATTAAGATTTCAAATGAGGGTGAGAAAGCTAAAGCGATTGTTAGAAAAGAAGCTGCAAAAATTGAAATCGTCATTAATTTTTTTCGTCCCCAAGCCTCTGACAAGGAGCCAAATAAAATTAAGCTAAATGACAATGCGACTGTTGCAACCGATAATGAAAGACTAGCAACAGTTGGTGACACATGAAATTCTTTTGAAAACTGTGGAAACAGTGGTTGCGTAATATATAGATTTGCAAAAGTAATGAATCCTGCAGCAAACAATGCTAAATTAGCCAAAGTAAACTGTTTTGTGCCCTTTTGTAAGTAGGTCATACGGCTCGCCTCTTTTTAAATTAATTTTGACATTTTTTTGAACATCCCATTTCAATTCATTATAATAAGAATAAGTACATAAAGATAATTCATTGTTTTTATCTGATATATAAATAAAAGTTATAAGGAGTCCTCTAAATGGATTTTATCGCGCTTCATTATTTTAGAACAGTTGCTAAGTATGAAAATATGTCTCGTGCAGCAGCTGATTTACATATAACTCAACCAGCATTAAGTAAATCAATTTCATTATTAGAAGAGTCCCTAGGCGTAGAACTTTTTGACCGAAATGGACGGTCGATTAAATTAAATCGTTACGGAAAATTTTTTTTGGAGCGTACTGAATTTATTTTGCAAGAATATGATCGAGCGAAAGAAGACTTACTGAATCTTGTAGCCCCTGGTCAAGGGGAAGTGTCAATTGGTTTTATGCATACACTAGGACTTGAAGTGATACCATCGTTAATGACAGATGTGAAGAAAGTGTATCCTAAAATGAAATTTCAGTTATCACAAAGTAACTCAAGTGAGTTAATGAAAAAACTTGAACAAGGTGAGCTTGATCTATGCTTAATTTCTTCACTAGATACAAATAATGATGTGGTATGGGAGAGGCTTTGGGATGAAGAGTTATTTTTAATTGTACCAAGTCAGCATCCATTAGCTAATAAAGATAAGGTAAAACTATCTGAATTTGCAGAACTTCCATTTATCTCAATTAAAAAAGGGAATTCTTTGCGTCAAACAGTTGATGAGTTATATAGAAGAGAAGGTTTTCAATTAAATGTTGCCTTTGAAGGTGAGGAAATTCATACGGTTGCAAGTTTAGTGGAAAGTGGTTTAGGCGTATCGCTCATTCCGTTAATTAAAGGAATTGAGCAATATAATTTGAAGATTCTTCAAGTTGATGCAAATGATTGCAAACGAGAAATAGGGGTCGCTTATAAAACTAATCGATTTATGAGTGCCGTAACAAGACAATTTGCATCGTATGTTCGCTCTTATTTTAAAAAAGGATAGTAGGTTGGAAAGCTAAATTTATTCCAACCTACTTATTTGAATCTCCAGTAATGATCTTAGCAATCTCCTCTACATTCATTGTGGAATTTAATTCAAACTGTCCTTTTTGTATTGTTTTTGCATATTCCGGTTGTGCTAAGAAGAGCTCTATTTCAACACTGTTTGAAACAATGCCCATATCTTTTAATTTCTGTGCAACATCAGCTGGTTTTAATCCAGAATAAATATAAAGCGTACCGTAAACAACGCCATTTTTTGTGCTAGTGCTACCTTCTATCTCATGATCTTTTTCAATAGAAGGGGCAGAGGTTTGTAGATTTTCCTTTTTTGATGATTGCTCTTTTAATTGAGTAATTTGTTTATTGGCGTTGATAAGTTTTTGTTCAAGCTGAGCAATTTGTTCTTCATATTTTTTTATTGAATTTGTATTTTTTTCTTGTGAAATGAATGGAATATTCCATTGTTCACTAAAGGCATAAAGCAATCCGATGATAAAACAAGCAATACCGAAAGCGCGTAAGGAAGAGCGTTTCATCGTTTTCCTCCTTCACCGCTTAGTATTGTATGTATCTGTTCTGCAGATAAAGTTGACATTTTACTGATCTCATTAATGGGATAGCCTTGTTTGTTTAATTCAATGACTTGTCTTACTAAAATTTCATTTACCGGTTTTGAAGTATTCGAACCTGAATAGTTAATTGGGTGTTTAGTTGTAGCTGTCGGTTGTTTATATGAGTCGAAAGAATTTTTAGGATTTGTTGTAATTTTTGATGTATCCATTTTAAAGTTTGCGTCAAGTAACAATTCTTCTTCTACAACCTTTAATCTTCTCTTGAGTGCATTAGTTTCTTGATAAATACCTATGGATAATTCCTCTAAATCCTTTTCAACTTTTTTTGCTGGATCCTTTAAGAAAAATGACCCTATAATACAAAAGATGCCAACGAGCATTATGATGATTGATAAGTCCACGTGCTGTCCTCCATTAATTTGGTTATTAATTATTTTAACATAATCAAATTATAAATCATGCTAGATTTTTTCTGAGTTTATGTTATAATGATTTAGTCGTATAAATCATGCTCAATTAATACAATTTTTAATATAGAGTGGGAGGGTTAATAATGCGCGTAAACATTACTTTAGCTTGCACAGATTGTGGCGAACGTAACTACATTTCTAAAAAGAACAAACGTAACAATCCTGAGCGTCTTGAATTCAAAAAATATTGCTCTCGCGAGAAGAAAGTCACTCTTCACCGTGAAACAAAATAATGCTCATTATTGCCAAAACCACTTGTGGTTTTGGCTTTTTACATATTTTCGGCTAAATATATACATATTTATTATTTATTCTAAATTCCAATAAATCTTAAGGTGATGCTGAATGAACAAAAAAGAAATGCGTAAAAAAGTAAATACCACTTTAACCGAAATGACAATTGAGCAACATCAAGATTTCTCTGTAAATATAAAAGAACGTCTATTAAGAGAAAAGTCTATTAAAGAAGCGAAAACAATTGCTCTTACTATATCTAAATACCCTGAGGTAGATACACTAAATATTATAGAAGAACTATGGGGTCTTGGAAAAAAAGTGGTTGTTCCTAAATGTGACCCTTCAGATCGATCTATGACTTTTTATGCAATTACAAGTTTCGAGCAATTAGAAACAGTGTACATGGACTTAAAGGAACCAATCATCGAATTAACACAAATGGTCAATCGACATGAAATTGATGTAATAATCGTACCTGGAATTGTATATGATTTTAGAGGATTTCGTATTGGCTACGGCGGAGGATACTATGATCGTTATTTAAAAAACTACGATGGTACTTTAATTTCTCTTGCTTTTACAGTGCAATTGACTCATCAAGTTCCAAAAGAAGCACATGATATACCTGTAGATATTATTATTACAGAACAAGATCGTATTGATTGCCTGAGAAATTGAAAGGGGAGTTCATATGAAATCGATGAAGGATATATATGATTTATTGAAACAGTATGGTACATACATCTATACAAGAGATCGAATAGGTGATCTTATATTAATGGAAGATGAAATAAGAGAACTTTATAAGGCAAGAGTAATGGATACAAAGGATTATCAAATGGCGTTATTATTAATACGCCAAGAAGCAACAAAAATCAAATCTGGTAAAAATTGATTATTGATTTGATTATAATAAGTTGTTATAGTAAACATTACTTTCGACTTTAAAACTTAATGTAAACTAATGCATACAGTGGAATTTTTTCCGCTGTTTTATTTTGGGAACCTTTTTGTAAAAAAGACGTAAATAGTTAGTAGGAGATTTTAAGATTGTTAGGGTACGTTCCTATTAATTGTAAAGCTGTTTATGTTTTCCTTGCATATTTTTGTAAAAAAGATTAAGATATATTTTGTTTTAAGTTTTTGTAAAAAATTTGTAAATTAGTTATTCTACGTTAATTTTTGTAATCTTAGGAGGATGTTAGGAATGAAATCAGTTAAATGGCCTAAACATTCGATTTTAGCTCTAGCAATTATTGCTACATGGATTAAAACAGCGATTGTATACCATACAAGTTTTGATATGAAAATCGAAAATCCAATGCAGGAATTGATTTTACTAATCAATCCTCTTAGTTTTTTACTTTTTATTTATGGTTTATCGTTATTCTTAAAAACGTCAAAAGCAAGAAATCGTTATATTATTACGGTTAGTACTCTTTTATCAATTGTCCTTTTTGCTAACGTTGGGTTTTATCGTTTCTATAATGACTTTATAACTTTACCTGTTTTGTTTCAAACAAGTAATTTTGGTGAATTAGGTACTTCGATTAGTGAAATTATCACTTGGACAGATATTCTCTATTTTGTCGATATTATCCTATTACTAGTAGTAATTAAGTTTATGCCAAAATTTGAAGGTAAAATGGAAGTCCGTAAACAAGTACGCCGTGCTTATTTTGTACTCTCTCTTGCGGTATTATTCTTGAACTTAGGATTAGCTGAAAGTGAACGTCCACAATTATTAACACGTAGTTTTGACCGAGAACTATTAGTGAAAAATATTGGGACATATAATTATCATTTATATGATATATATATCCAATCAAAATCATCTGCTCAACGCGCATTAGCTGATGGTAGTGAGCTAGTAGAAGTTGATAACTATGTTCAAGCCAATCAAGCATCTGTGAATGAAGACATGTTTGGTAAATATGCAGGAAGAAATATAATTCTTGTTCAATTAGAATCTTTACAAAGCTTCGTAATCAATAATGAAATGAATGGGGAAGTTGTAACTCCATTCTTAAATTCTTTAACTAGCGATAAAGACACTTATTATTTTAGTGACTTCTATCATCAAACTGGGTTAGGAAAGACGTCTGATGCTGAATTTTTAGTAGAGAACTCTTTATTTGGATTAGGACGTGGAGCAGTATTTTTTACCCACGGTGGAAATACGTATAATTCAATGGCAGAGAGTTTAGGTAACAATGGTTATTTTTCTAATGTGATGCACTCTAATAATAAATCGTTTTGGAATCGTGATATGATTTATAAATCTTTAAATATTGATAAATTCTATGATCTAGACTCGTATCAAGTCACAGACGAAAATTCAGTTAACTGGGGTTTGAAGGATATTCCATTCTTTGAGCAATCTGTTGATTTAATGACTGAAATGCCACAACCGTTTTATTCAAGAATGATTACGTTAACAAATCATTATCCGTTTTATTTAGATGAAGAAGATATTATGATTCCTGAATATAATTCGAATTCGGGTACATTAAACCGATACTTCCAAACAGTTCGTTATTTAGATGAATCGATAAAAGTATTCTTTGACGAACTGAAGGAAAAAGGCTTATATGATAATTCAATTATTGTAATGTACGGTGATCATTATGGTATTTCTGAAAACCATAATAAGGCGATGTCAATGTACTTAAATAAGGAAGAGATTACACCTTATGACAGTGCATTACTTCAGTCAGTGCCATTATTTATCCATGTACCTGGTTCAGGAGATGGTGAAGTAATAGATAAAACAGCCGGTCAAATTGATTTAAGACCTACTATCTTACATCTGCTAGGTATTGATACATCGAACGATATGCAATTAGGTGCGGATTTGTTCTCCGAAGAACATGAAGACTTTGTGATTTTCCGTGATGGTCGATTTATAACAGATCAGTACGTATATGCGAGTGAAGTATGTTATGACCGTGATACAGGAGAAGAAATTGGTATTGAAGCATGTCAACCTTATATTGAACGTGCATCTGTTGAACTTGAATATTCTGATAAAATCATAAATGGAGATCTATTACGTTTCTATGATGAAGAAACAGGTAATTTAAAACATGAATCATTAGAATAAATATAAAAGACGTAGCCCTCGCTACGTCTTTTTATTATGATAAATAAAAAAACGAGGGGTAAAAAGGCCCCTCGTTTTTTTAAGCTAATTAGTGTAATTTTGGTGGATAACCTTGATTTAAAACAGTCATGATGACGAACCAACCGAAAATTGCAGCGGCTGCAACACCAAAAATTAAAGAAAGAATATTTTTTTCTTTAATAGAACGGAATACACTAACAACTGAAAGGATTGCTATCAAAGCAAAAATAACCATTAATAAGTTCATTAAAAAAACACTCCTTTCGACATTAGAAAAATGAATGTCGTAAACAATATTCCTTCTTTATTTTAAAGCACCTAACTTCTTTTGTCGAGGAAAATTCTTGCATTTTAATAGAACGGACATTTATAATTTTTATTTTAACTACTTCCATGTATAATATTCCCTGAGGTGATAAAGTTGTTGAATGTAAAATCTTTTAGTTTAGGACCAGTTCAAACAAACTGTTATATCGTTAGTAATAAGCAAAAGGAATGTATTATATTCGATCCAGGGGAAGAATCAGACCGAATAATAAAAGAAGTAAGAAAAAGTAATTTAAATCCTCTAGCAATTTTCTTAACGCACACACATTTTGATCATATCGGTGCAGTTGATGATTTAAGAAAAACGTTTAATTTGCCATTATTTGTCCATGAAAAAGAAGTTAGCTGGCTTTCAGATCCGTCGAAAAATGGATCTGCAAAATATGCGGAACTGCCCAACTACATTGTAGGATTGCCTGAAAAAGAACATATCATACGAAACGAACAAATATTTGAAATTAAAGATTTTACTTTCAAAGCTGTTTTTACACCTGGACATTCACCTGGTAGTGTGTCTTATATTTTTGAAAATGATAGTTTTGCTATTGTAGGAGATACGTTGTTTGAAGGAAGTATAGGAAGAACGGATTTAATTGGTGGCTCAATGGAAGTGCTCTTAAAATCAATTCATGAAAAGTTATTAATCCTTCCTGAAGATACAATTATTTATCCAGGACACGGTGACTATACAACACCTGGAGTAGAAATGGAAATGAACCCATTTTTACATGGTTTTTAATTAACATCTTTGTAAATTCATTCAAAAAAACATCGACTGGTAATCAGTCGATGTTTTTTATTAGTGGCCTCCACCTGGTACGTGAATGAAGGTAGTATAGTACGTAAATCCTGCAAAGAAAACTGTTAAATACGCACCGAAAATGTACATGTACATACGTTCTGAAAGGTTTAATAAGCCTAATAAAAGGAATAATACAGAATTACCAACGAATAATAGCGAAACCTCGTACATATCACCAAGGTAGAACATAACGGCAAAAATACCTGTCCAGAAAGCCATAACTTTATACATATTGCCCATGAAGATTCCCTCCTTTTGCCATGCGACGCATAATATCATTACTATTATAAATGATTTCCAATAATAATGTAAACTGCTACTTCTCATATTATTTGTGACAAACAATTGGTAGCTATAGTAATGATGGTTCTTGAATGAGAATTTTATACTGACAAAGCTCACAATCGTGAACCATGCTTTCTGTTTGGAGTAATTCGTTTTCAGAGAATAAAGCGTCTATTTGACCTTGTAAATATGCCTCATGTAAAGCACAAACAATTTCATTATATTCTTGAATTTGGTTTCTGAATGGACAATTATAGATTGTAAAGATAATTTTCTTTCCTTGATCTGTTTCACTAATTTGAGGGAAATATCCTATCATCGAAGAAGCATTTGCTAATATATTTAACTTATTATTAAAGTCTAAGCTATTTTTCGTTATTTTTTCTTTGATGAAAGTTTCTTTTACATTTTCAAAACCATCTTGATAACTAATTGCTTTTGCTTTTTCTAATGCTTCTGAACCATAATCCTTAATTATTTGTAACGTCCACTTCAGTAAATGGCCTTCGTCTCGTTTAGGAAAACTTAGAACAATTCCTTCCTCTGATGCCTTATAAACTCGTCCAGGGCGTCCTCCCTTACCAGTTTTGACATAATCCGCTGTAATTAAATTAATTTCTGCCAGCTTTGTTAAATGAAGTCTAGAAACATTTGGGTGAATATCGAATTGTGTAGCGATATCTTGAACTGTAAAATACTTTTTTTGTTGTAACATATATTCGTAAATCTGATAGCGAGTCTTATCTGCCAAAGTGCTTGTCACCTTTAATGGATGTATCAACAAATTCCACCTCCTTATTGGTTTAATATTACAGAACTTGTAATTTTATTTTATCTTTTCTGAGTGAGAAATGGTAGGTATGAATGAAAATATTTATCAATTAAGATGAAGTTTTGTGTTTCAATATCTTTAAGGCGCCCAAATAAAAAATATGAGGGATAAGGTTTTCTTATCCAATTTATCATCTTATACTTTCCTTAGTTACGATTTGCGGTCACGTAATTTAAAAAATGAGGTGATGAATGATGGAAATGGAATCAGTAGTGGAAAGTAAAAGTGAACAATTATTACTGAAGGCATTGCACTTTGGTGCGTCAGACCTGCATCTTGTTCCTACGAAAGAAAAGTTTATAATCCATTTTAGAAAATATGGAAAGTTATTTCCTGCGGGTGATCTTCCCTTTGAAATTGGAGATCGTATGATCAGTTTCTTTAAATTTTTATCTTCATTAGATATCGGAGAAAAACGAAAACCTCAAAGTGGTTCTTTTCATAAGGAATTTCTGCAAAAAATATATGCATTTCGTGTTTCAACTCTACCTTCAGTTTTCCAAAGAGAAAGTCTTGTCATTCGGTTAATGCTTCAAAATTCCTCCTATCCAATTTCCTCCTTATGTTACCATCCTAAAAAAGCAGAAAAATTATTGAATCTTGTTCATAGTCGTCAGGGGCTTTTATTATTTTGTGGTGCAACAGGTTCAGGTAAAACGACCTCGCTATATTCATTAGTCAATTATTGTAGTGAAACACTGGCCAGACATGTAATTTCATTAGAGGATCCTGTGGAAAGTAGTCAATCTCATCTGCTTCAAATACAAGTAAATGAAAGAGCGGGTATCACTTATGCTGCTGGACTAAGAGCGATTTTACGTCACTCTCCTGACGTTATTATGATAGGGGAAATTCGTGATAGGGAAACTGCGAATATAGCAATTGAAGCTGCATTAACTGGCCACTTAGTGTTATCAACAATACATGCGAAAGATTCTGTGAACTGTCTATATCGATTAATGGACTTAGGTGTTTCAATTGAAGAAATTAGACAAGCACTTATTGGCATTGCCGCACAATGCTTAATTGAAGTTGGACAATCTGAAGAAAGAAAAGCGATTTATGAGATCTTGAGTGATCTTTATTTATATGAAGCATTAGCAAGTGCGATGGGAGGACAGGAGTACAAACTTCCGTTACAAGAAACTTTGCAGTTCCAAGTGCAGGCAGTTGGGGTGAATAAAAGCAATGTATCAACAACTTCTTAATATAAGATCATTTCTTTTTTATAGAAAAAAAGTAAAAAAAATAAATCACCTATCATCGTTACTAAGACGCCTAAGCATATTACTTCAGGAAGGATATACGTTTTCAGATTCAATTCAAATGCTATTACCTTATCATGTAGACGATGTTGACTATTGGAAAAATCATGTTGATGAAAAATTTCGAGGAGGTGGCCAAATAATCGATATTTTACAAAGCTTTTCCATTCCAAAACATTATTTGGTTGCAATTAAAATTGCAGAAGATAGTGGAGGGATTCAGTTAGCTTTGAAAAATGTAGCAAATCAAATGGAATTCAATGAAATGATGAGGAATAAATTGGGGAAACTTTTAGTTTATCCTACAGTATTGCTTATTTTTATTTTTGGGATCTTTCTTGCATTCCGTACATTTTTTCTCCCAAATCTTGAAAATATCATTAATTCAAGGTCCACTAATCATGAATTCTCAAGTCTTTGGATCTCAAATCTCTTTCTACATTTACCAGACTTTATCCTCATATTTGGTATTCTGGTATTTTTCTGTGTTCTACTTTTCGTCTATGGATTAAATAAACAATCCGTCGAGGCACAGTCTGCATTGTTATTAAAAATTCCCATTGTCAATTACTTTTATAGACTGCACTTAACGAGAACTATTGGACGGTCTTTAGGAAATTTAATCGTTAGCGGTTTTTCATTACAGCAAGCACTTCAAATTCTTAAACAACAACAATTAAATCTACATCTGTCCTACATTATGAGCAAACTTGAAAAGCGTATTATATATGGAGATTCTTTGTCAAACGCTGCATTAAATTTGTCGTGCTTCTTTCCAAAGTTTGATGAGTTTATTAAGCATGGCGAAAAAAGTGGCTATCTTGGGAGGGAATTGTTACTGTATTGTGAATTGCTAGACGATAAGCTTCAATCCATCGTCAAAACGAGCGTGGCAGTTGTTCAGCCTTTATTTTTTATCCTCATAGCAGTCTGCATTATTGCAGCATATTTAAGTGTGCTTCTCCCTATGTATAATCTTATTGAAATTATTTAAGAGGTGAACATAATCGTGTTAAAAAGTGAAAAAGGATTTACGCTAGTGGAAATGTTAATCGTGTTATTAATAATCTCTGTGTTAATTTTAATTACGGTTCCTAATGTATCAAAACATTTTACATCAATCGATGAAAAGGGCTGTGATGCCTATATTAAAATGGTGCAAGGACAGGTACAGGCCTATAAAATTGACAACAAGAAGTATCCAGATTCTATTGCAACGTTAAAGACTGACGGGTATTTAGGTAAAGATGTAGAAGCTACTTGTCCTAATGGAGATCCAGTCAATATTGATGACACAGGTAAGGTAACCGTTTCAAGTAACCCGACTGAGGATACAACTGGTAAGTTAGAAAATAATGATTAGTAAATTAAAAAGTAGTGCGGGTTTTACTTTAATTGAAATGTTACTTGTTTTGTTCATTTTGGGAATGATTTCATCTGTCATTTTCCAACTATCATTTAAATACACAGAGAAGCAAGAAACAGATCTGTTTTTTAATCAACTATTGTTAGATTTACAGAGTATACAATCTCATGCTATTGAAACTAAAAAAACTACTTATGTTTCCTTTGAGGAAAACCATTATCGAGTCTATCATCAACCAACAGATCCTTTCATAAAGAGAAATTTCCCAGATGGTATTACATTTAATAAATATAGTAACTTGAAAATCATAACATTTACATCAGTTGGCGATATTCTTCGTTTTGGGAAACTCATTTTTTATACACCCCACGGTACAAAAGAATTAATGATTTATATTGAAAAAGGTCGGATGAAATTTGTTGAATGATAAAGGTATTTCATTGGTTGAAACATTGTTAACTTTAGTCATACTTCTCACGGTATTTATCTCATTGATACCTTTAAGCTATCAAATGTTAAGCACATTAAATAATGAAAAACTTGAACTACATGCTTCTGAGGTAGGTTATCAAGCTGCGAAAATAGTGTTGAATGCAACTATTTTTTCTGGTTCTGAAACGATTGAGGGAGTTAAGTATGATTGGAATTACGACGGAACACAAATCTGCATTGAATATATTAACTTAGATGAGGTTAGGGAAAAGTGTATCGATCCTGGAGAATAGACAAATTGAACCAAAATGGTTTCACATTGTTAGAAGCTTTGATTCATTTAGTTACCTTCTTAATGTTTATGTCATTTATTGGTTTCTTCTATAGTTGGATAAACCAACTTAATATTTCAATATTTACTAAAGAGCATGTTAGTTGGGAAATGTTTACTTATGACTTTAAAAATTATTTTGATAATATCTCTGAGATTGCAATTGACCAAGATGGGAGAGGCGTTGAATTAACTTATGTGAACTCAGATGATAAAGTACAAATTAACCAAAGTAATGAGGTACTACGCAAGCAAGTTGAACGCAAGGGTCATGTACCGATGTTAGTTGGAGTGAAAAAAGTTGAATTTAATTTAGAACAGGGTTTTGTTGAAATAAGGGTAGAGTTTTTAAATGGCTTGAAAAAGGAGAGAACTTTTTTTGTACCGCATACTGAAGGATAATCATGGGGTAATGTTTCCGATTGCTATTATGTTGTTATTTATTACAACGCTAACTATTTTTTATTATATATTTTCATTTGAATCGCAAATAAAAGTATATAATTCATTGGAATTCGCCAATGTTCGTGCTACCATAAACCTACTAGAAGAAATTAGTAATAAATAGGATAATCTTATGGTAGTAAGAAGGTGGAAGCATGCGGAAAATTTACTTAGTCGGGTTTATGGGGTGTGGAAAAAGCGCAATCGGGCGAAGGTTGAGCTATTTTTTAAAAATGCCATATTATGATATGGACCATGAAATTGTTAGACTCCAGGGAATGTCGATCCCTGAAATTTTCGAAAAATTTGGTGAACCTTATTTTAGGCAATTAGAAACTGAATTTTTACGTAATTTTCGAAATGAGGCGTGTATCATTGCAACTGGTGGAGGAGTTGCAATGAATGAAGAAAATAGAAGAATTATGAGAAGAACAGGATTGGTTTTTTTCTTAGACGCCACATTTGATGATATCTATACAAGGATAAAGAATGACAAAAATCGACCAATTGTTCAAAGTTCTACGAGAGAAGAACTAGAACAGCTGTTCAATAACAGAAGAAAATTTTATCGAATTTCTGGCCATATCAAAGTTTTAACTGAAGGTCGTACAATCAGACAAATAGTTGAATATATTGGTTTTCAAGTGAATCGATTAAAAGGCGAATAATGTTTGGTTATCGCTAATAAATGTTCGTCTTTTGTTTGAAATTAAAAAAGGATTGCCTTTTATATGTGTTCAATGTTAGGATATAGGCAAGAAACAGTATTGAATTGTACATTGAATAATGAATACAATGAGCGGATGATTGTACGGGGAGAGAACGTTAAAAACGTCGCCGAAGGAGCAAATAGGAATACTATGAATCTCTCAGGCAAAAAGACTCGTACAGGACGCAACTCTGGAGAGCGCTGTTATATTGCAAGAGCAGCCACCAAAGGGGAAAGCCTATGATTAGCATTGCCAATCTTTCGTATAGACCAACCTGTTTTAATTTCAGGTACCTATAAAAAGAGGCAATAGTTTCATTCATCTAAGAGTAGGTGTAACTTTCAGGTACAAGGACAGAGAATTCCTCAATTACATGAGGGGTTCGTCTGTCTTTTTTTACGCACATTTGAATCCCTTATGCATTTGTAACTTAGTACTGTGAATTTTAAGGAGGATCATAATGGGGACTGAACTAAAAAGAACACCGCTATTTGATGAGTATTCAAAATATGGTGGCAAAACAATTGATTTTGGTGGCTGGGAGTTGCCTGTACAATTTTCTTCAATAAAAGAGGAGCATGATGCAGTCCGCAATAGTGCTGGTCTATTTGATGTATCCCATATGGGGGAAATCTTTGTAGAAGGTAAAGATGCTCTTAGCTATTTACAGAAACTGTTATCAAATGACATTTCTAAAATTTCAATTGGTGGAGCTCAATATAATTTAATGTGCTATGAAAATGGCGGTGTCGTTGACGACCTTTTAGTATATCGCCTTGCCGAAGAACGTTACTTATTATGTGTGAACGCAGCTAATATTGAAAAAGACTTTGATTGGATGAAACAGCAAGCTGAAGGTGAAGTAGAGATTGTAAATAAATCAAATGATTATGCACAAATCGCTTTACAAGGACCGCTTTCAGAGCAAGTTCTTCAAACATTAACATCAACAAATTTATCTGAAATTAAATATTTTAAATTCCAAGAGAATGTGGAAATAGCTGGACAAGCTGTATTAGTTTCACGTAGTGGATATACTGGGGAAGATGGTTTTGAACTTTACGGTGAACCTTCTGCGATTATAGATCTTTGGGGGAAAATTTTAGAAGCTGGTAAAGAACAAGGTGTCGTTCCGGCTGGCTTAGGTGCTCGTGACACTTTAAGATTTGAAGCATGTCTTCCATTGTATGGTCAAGAATTATCAAAAGATATTACTCCACTTGAAGCTGGTGTAGGTTTTGCAGTAAAGCTACAAAAAGAAAGCGACTTTATTGGCAAAGAAGCACTAAAGGCTCAGAAGGAAGCTGGATTAGCTAGAAAAATAGTCGGAATTGAAATGATTGATAAAGGAATTCCACGTCATGGCTATAAAGTATTTAAAGATGGAGAACAAATTGGTGAAATCACAACTGGTACTCAATCTCCATTAACTAAGCGAAACATTGGCTTGGTATTAATTGACTCAAAATACACTGAACTAGGAACTGAAGTTGAAGTTGAGATTCGTAATAAACGACTTAAAGCTATCACTGTATCAACGCCTTTCTATAAACGTTCAAAATAAAATGAAAAGAGGGTTACTTTAATGAAACATCGTTACTTACCGATGACGGAACAAGACAAAAATGAAATGCTTTCAACAATCGGTGTAGAGAGCATTGATGAACTATTTGCCGATATTCCAGAAAAAGTTCGTTTTAATGGTTTATATAATATTAAGGAAGCTAAATCTGAGTCTGCTCTACTGAAAGAACTATCTCAGCTTGCGACTAAAAATAAAAATACAGAGTCTAATGTTTCGTTTTTAGGTGCTGGGATTTACAACCATTATAAGCCAATCATTGTTGACCATGTGATTTCTCGCTCAGAGTTTTACACAGCTTACACACCTTACCAACCGGAAATTTCTCAAGGTGAGCTACAAGCAATTTTTGAATTCCAAACAATGATTGCCGAACTTACAGGAATGGATTTAGCGAACTCATCAATGTACGATGGAGGAACTTCACTTGCAGAAGCTGGAATGCTTGCTGCAGGTCATACGAGACGTAAAAAAATCTTAGTTTCTGATGCCATTCACCCAGAATATCGAGACGTTGTAAAAACTTATGCATATGGTCAATCAATTGAGATTGTAAACGTTCCAACAAAAGATGGAGTGACAGATATTGAAGCTCTTAAAGGATTAATTGATGATCAAACAGCTGCAGTGATGGTTCAATATCCAAACTTCTTTGGTCAAATTGAAGATATCAAAACTATTGGTGAAATTGCTCACGAAGCAAAAGGTTTATTCGTTGTTTCATCTAATCCACTTGCTCTTGGTGTATTAACACCGCCTGGAAAATTAGGTGCTGATATTACTGTAGGGGATGCACAAGTCTTTGGAATTCCGGAAAGCTTTGGAGGTCCTTACTGCGGTTACTTTGCAACTACAACAAAGTTAATGCGTAAAGTTCCTGGTCGCTTAGTTGGAGAAACAGTAGACCAAGAAGGCCGTCGTGGTTATGTACTAACATTACAAGCACGTGAGCAACATATTCGTCGTGAAAAAGCGACATCAAATATTTGTTCAAACCAAGCTTTATTAGCTCTTGCAGCATCTGTTGCGATGACTGCTTTGGGTAAACAAGGTGTACAAGAAATGGCAAAACAAAACATTGTAAAAACTCGCTATGCTAAAAATGCCTTTGAAGCAGCAGGATTTACTGTTCCATTCCAAGGTGCACACTTTAACGAAATCGTTGTTAAAACAAATCATTCTGTAACTGAACTAAATAAAAAATTAATTGAAAAAGGTATAATTGGTGGCTTTGATTTAGGCCGAGTATATCCAGAATTAGAAAACCATGCACTAATTGCGGTTACTGAATTGCGTACAAAAGAAGAAATCGATCAATTGGTTGCAGAAATGGGGGCTTACAATGCATAACGAAAACCAACCACTTATTTTTGAATTGTCTAAAGACGGTCGTGTTGGCTATAGCTTGCCAGAATTAGATGTTCAAGATTTCGATTTAGCGGAACTTTTACCAGAAGGGTATGTTCGCGAAAATGAAGCTGAACTTCCAGAAGTTTCTGAACTAGATATTATGCGTCACTATACTGCACTATCTCGACGTAACCATGGTGTCGATTCAGGCTTCTATCCATTAGGTTCTTGTACAATGAAATACAATCCAAAAATCAATGAAAACGTTGCCCGTATGTCAGGTTTTGCGAATGTACACCCATTACAAGATGAATCGACTGTTCAAGGTGCAATGGAATTATTATATGAATTACAAACTTCTCTTGTAGAGATTACTGGTATGGATGAAGTAACTTTACAACCTGCTGCCGGTGCACATGGTGAATGGACAGCTTTAATGATGATCCGTGCATTCCATGAGGCAAACGGTGAAGGTCATCGTAATAAAGTTATTGTTCCAGACTCTGCACACGGGACTAACCCTGCGTCTGCTGCTGTAGCTGGATTTGAGACAATTACTGTAAAATCAAATGAAAATGGCTTAGTTGACTTAGAAGATTTACGTCGCGTTGTAGGAGAAGATACAGCGGCATTAATGCTTACAAATCCTAATACATTAGGTTTATTCGAAGAAAACATCTTAGAAATGGCTGATATTATTCATAGTGTAGGTGGGAAAGTTTACTATGATGGCGCAAACTTAAATGCTGTTATGAGTAAAGCACGTCCTGGCGATATGGGCTTTGACTGTGTACACTTAAACTTACACAAAACATTTACTGGCCCACACGGCGGTGGTGGACCTGGTTCAGGTCCTGTTGGGGTAAAAGCTGATTTAATCCCATTCTTACCAAAGCCAGTTTTAGTTAAATTAGAAGATGGTACTTTCCATTTCGATTATAACCGCCCACAATCAATTGGTCGCGTTAAACCTTATTATGGTAACTTCGGTATTAATGTACGTGCATATACGTATATTCGCACTATGGGTCCTGATGGATTAAAAGCTGTTACAGAATATGCAGTATTAAACGCTAACTATATGATGCGTCGTTTAGAACCTTACTTCGATCTACCATACAATAGACACTGTAAACATGAATTTGTATTGTCAGGTCGTCGTCAAAAGAAATTAGGAGTGCGTACTTTAGATATTGCAAAACGTTTACTAGATTTTGGATATCATCCACCTACAATTTACTTCCCATTAAATGTTGAGGAAGGTATGATGATTGAACCAACAGAAACAGAGTCTAAAGAAACGTTAGATGCATTCTGTGATGCATTGATTCAAATTGCTAAAGAAACTGAAGAAAATCCTTCAATCGTTCAAGAAGCGCCTCATACGACAGTTATCAGTCGTCTAGATGAAACACGTGCTGCTCGTCAACCAGTGTTACGTTATCAAAAAGAAGAAGCATTAGTATAAAAGTAAAAAATGTACCAATTAGCATTTAGCTAATTGGTACATTTTTTTGTCGAAATATAATAACAACAATCAGTTTTATTGAAAGTAAGAAAATTATCAGTAATTACCGAGTTTCTACAATATAAAAAGGATCTAATCAAATTGATAGGTCAAAATAAGTTACTACTATAAGTGTTGCAATGACGAAAAAATAGAAAAAATCCTTTAAGGAGGATCGCTCCCATAAAGGATTTTGTTTATCTTTAGATACACTCTACGATAATTACTTTGTCTTCTAAAGGGTGCAATTGTAAGCGTAATTTATATCAATATGCCATTACTCGGTAAGTACCAAGATGAATAAAGGAATAGTTATTAGACTTGAAATATACATGATTCAAGATTCGTATGTTTCCCTTAGACGAATGTAATTTGTATAACTAAGCTTTAGTTTTCACCTTTCCAGTCCATGATTTGAATCCACCTTGAAGCTGGTAAAGTTGATTATATCCCTTTTTCTTTAAGAAAATCGCAGCACGTGCACTACGACCAGAATTTTGACAGTAAAGGTAAACTGGTAAGTCAGGACGAATTTCTTTGTAACGTTGACGTAATTGAGTAGATGGGACGTTACGTGCACCTAAAATATGTCCGGAATCAAACTCTTTTACCTCACGAACATCAATTAATTGGGCTTTACGGTAGCCTTGAATAAATTCTTCCTGTGTTAAGTTTGTCACTGCTTTTTTTAAGCGAAGCATATTTACTAGAACATACACGATGATGATTCCTAGTACAATTGCAATAGTATAAAGTACGTCGATCACTGCGTTATTTCTCCTTTCTTTCTACATCTTTTATTATAAAAGAGAAAGTGGATATAGTCCAATGAGTTTGTTAAAATGATATAGATTGTGAGGAGATGAAATTATGAAAACTAAATGGTATTTTATTAATTCAGGTCCATGTCGACCTTCCTATAATATGGCATTAGATGAAGCTTTGTTAGATTTTCATAGTAATGGAGAGATTCCTCCAGTAATTCGTTTTTATGAGTGGAATCCCGCTACATTATCAATTGGTTATTTCCAACGCGCTGAAAAAGATATTAATTTACAAGCAATTAGAGATCAACAATTAGGATTTGTAAGAAGACCGACTGGTGGACGAGCAGTTTTTCATGATTCTGAATTGACTTACAGTATTATCGTCTCAGAACAATATCCAGACATGCCTGTAACGGTTACAGAAGCATACCGAGTATTAAGTGAAGGACTGTTAGAGGGGTTCAAAAATCTTGGGTTAAATGCTTATTTTAGTGTTCCCGATACAGCTGAAAAAAAACAAGATTTAAAAAATCCAAAAAGTGCTGTTTGTTTTGATGCCCCAAGTTGGTATGAGTTAGTTGTAGAAGAGAAGAAGGTTGCTGGTAGCGCACAAACTCGCCAAAAAGGAGTAATTTTACAACATGGTGCAATTTTGCTTGATTTGGACGAAGATAAGCTTTTATCACTCTTTAATTTCTCATCTGATGCGGTTCGTGAAAGAATGAAAAAAAGATTGCCGGATAAAGCTGTAGCAATTAATGATTTAACAGACCGTCACATTACAATAGAAGAATGTGTTAAAGCATTTAAAGCAGGATTTGAAAAGGCATTAGAAATAGAATTAGTGCCGTATGAATTAACAGAAAAACAAAAACAATATGTAGAGTCACTAGAAGAGAAAAAATATCTAACTGATGAATGGAATTTTAGAAAATAAGTATGCGAACATACGTCTTCATTTGTCAGAAAAAATTTTTTCTTCATGAGAAATGCATATATTTGCTAGGTTTTCACTCTATAAACATTCTCTAAAAAAAATCAACCCTTGCATACTATTTTATTATGAGGTAATCTTTTCTAAGACAATAATATTAACAACATCTAGTACCTCGAATTTTACTTACACACTATATATTGTGTTTGGATTGTAACGTTTTAGGGAAAGAGTCAATATAAAAAATAGAATAGATTCGCAAAGGGAGGCTGGAAGATGGTATTAGCAAATGAAAAACAAGCAACCATCCTCGTAGATCAACTAAACAAAGACATCGAGAAATTTCCTCAAGTTCATCCGATTACGGAAGACATGCACATCACACATCAAGGTGTATCTAGACTAGTAATGATCGATCGGTATTCGTTTAAGGATACGGAAAAGAAAACACTAAAACCAGGTGACTTTGTTGTATTAACAATTAAAGAAGACCCAAAATTCCCAGCACGTGGTCTAGGGTTTATTCAATCAATTAACCTTGCTGCAAAGAAAGCAGAAATCTTAATTGAAGAAGAGTACCGACACGTATTGGAGAATCCAAAAGAACAAGAAACAGGTGTTATTGAAAGGTCCTTAGACGTTATCGAAAAGCCTCTTGAAGTATTTTATGAACAAATTGCAAAACGTAATGCAACAGGATTAGCTTCAGTAGAAACTACAGAAGAGAATAGACAAAAATGGTTTAACAAGTTTTATGAACAGCTTGTTAGCTTAAAATTCATTCCAGCTGGTCGAGTTTTATATGGAGCTGGTTCTGAAACTGACGTAACATTCTTTAACTGTTATGTAATGCCGTTTGTTCCAGATAGCCGTGAAGGTATTAGTGATCACCGCAAACAAGTTATGGAAATTATGAGCCGTGGTGGTGGTGTTGGTACAAACGGTTCAACACTTAGACCACGTAATACATTAGCGCGCGGAGTAAATGGTAAATCATCAGGATCAGTTTCATGGCTTGATGATATTGCTAAATTAACGCATCTCGTTGAACAAGGTGGTTCAAGAAGAGGCGCTCAAATGATTATGCTGGCAGAATGGCATCCAGATATTGTGGAATTCATTATTTCTAAAATGCAAAATCCACGTATTTTACGCTATTTAATTGAAAATACAAAAGACGAGCTAATTTCTAGACTAGCTAAAGAAAAACTTAAATTCAAGCCTTTAACGCAATCAGAAGAAGCAATGTACCAAGGTATCGTAAATTATAAAAGCATACCAGGTCTAGGCGGATTTAATGAAGCAATCATAAAAGATGCTGAAGCAAAATTACGTGATGGTGGAACGTATAGTGTTCATAATTCCGAGTTTTTAACTGGTGCCAATATTTCAGTTACGTTAACAAAGGATTTTATGGCTGCAGTAGAAAATGATAAAGAATACGAACTTCGTTTCCCAGATGTAGCGAATTATACGCCAGAAGAAATGGCCATTTACAATGAAAAGTGGCATGAAGTTGGAGATGTTCGTGAGTGGGAAAAAATGGGCTACCGCGTACGTACTTATCGTAAAATACGTGCAAAAGAGCTTTGGAACCTTATTAATATTTGTGCAACATATGCTGCTGAACCAGGTATATTCTTCATCGATAATGCTAATGACATGACTAATGCTCGCGCATATGGACAAAAAGTTGTGGCGACTAATCCATGTGGTGAACAACCACTTGCACCATATTCAGTATGTAATTTAGCAGCTGTAAACTTAGCACAATTTGCAATGAAAGAAACGAAAACAGTTGATTATGAAGCACTAAAAGAAACAGTACGTATTGGTGTAAGAATGCAAGACAATGTAATTAACGCAACACCATACTTCCTTGATGAAAATCAAAAACAAGCTTTAGGTGAGCGTCGAGTTGGTCTTGGAGTTATGGGATTAGCAGACTTGCTTATTTACTGTGAAAAAGAATATGGCTCAGAAGAAGGAAACGAGCTTGTAGATCGAGTGTTTGAGGCAATTGCTGTAACAGCATATGAAACTTCAATTGAACTTGGTAAGGAACGTGGAAGCTTCCCATTCTTACAAGGTGAAACAGAAGAAGAAACTAATCGTTTACGAGAAGCGTTTATTAATACTGGTTACATGCAAAAAATGCCTGAACATGTACGCCAAGGAGTACTTGAAAATGGTATTCGTAACTCACACTTATTAACGGTGGCACCAACTGGTTCTACAGGTACGATGGTTGGAGTTGCGACTGGTCTTGAACCATATTTCTCATTTGTATACTACCGTTCTGGACGTTTAGGAAAATTTATTGAAGTAAAAGCTGAAATCGTAAAAGAGTATTTAGATGCTAATCCAGCAGCTGAAGAAAACAATTTACCGCATTGGTTTATTTCCTCAATGGAATTAACACCAGAAGCGCATGCTGATGTTCAATGTATTATTCAACGTTGGGTTGACTCTTCCATCTCAAAAACGGTAAATGCACCGAAAGGTTATACTGTTGAACAAGTTCAAAAAGTGTACGAGCGTTTATATAAAGGTGGAGCTAAAGGTGGTACGGTTTACGTTGACGGAAGTCGTGATTCACAAGTCCTAACATTAAAAGCTGAATCTTCTCATGATGAACAATTAACATTTGAAGAACTTCAAGAAGATAAAGTGAAAGAAAAACATCCAGTAGTTTTAGTTGAAACAATCGCGCCATTAACATCTACAAATGTAACAATAGGGTCTGAAGTAGGAAATACTTGCCCTGTATGTCGTCAAGGTACAGTAGAAGAGCTTGGTGGCTGTAATACTTGTACAAGTTGCGGTGCACAATTAAAATGTGGCTTATAAGATAATTAAAAGCGGCTAATCTGTAGCTTTGAATTAAAGATTGATAATTTGTATTAAAGTTCGATAATTTTAAAAAAAGATTGATAATTTGTATTAAAGTTTGATAAAAAACAACCTTTTCGGTAGGATAGCCGTAAGAGGTTGTTTTTTTATATTTCTGAAAAATACAGTTATGAATGTTACCTAATTAATTAGGAGGGGGTTTCATGGCAAAACGAAAACGTTCAACATCAATAGAGAGGAAGTTGAAGGATGGGCTTGGACAAGGAATTGGAAGCGATTACAAACCGTGGGTTAAAATTCAAGATGTACCATCATTAGGCCGTTCTACTCGATTAAAAGGGATTAAAGTGCCAAGACAACATGAATTTCTGTCAGATTTGGAACGAGACTATTTTTACTTGTTGGAATACTCCGATTCAGTCATAGACATTCGTGAACAGTTTCCATTGCTACCTGTGGCTGAGACAATAGTTATAGCAGATGAATTAGGAATAAAACATCCCACGAATCCAAAAACAGGTGAACCAGCAGAGATGACAACAGACTTTTTAGTTACTATTAATAATACTGGCCAACCACAACATTTAGCTAGGACTTTAAAATATAAAGATGAGTTAATGGATGAACGTGTACTAGAGAAATTTGAAATTGAACGTATTTATTGGGAAAGAAATGAAGTAGATTGGGGTATCGTAACGGAAATAGAAATACCAAAGACAATGGCTCATAATATTGCTTTTGTACGTGAATATTTCGATATTTTTAACGTTGAGGGGTTTAATGAATGTACACAACTAGATATTGAAGATATGAGCATCTATTTCTTACATTGTTTACTAGACCAACAAAAGTCAGTCAAACAAATTGCAAAAGATATAGAACGTGATTTTTGTTTATTAAGAGGATGTGGACTTTCTCTATTTAAACATCTCGTTATTTCAAAAGTAATTGAAATAGATATGAATAATAAATTGGATGTAAATCAGATCATCACTATTGACGCTGTTCGAAAGGACTTTTCTGAGAAGGTGAAAGCTATATGATTTTTTTTAACCAAGTTTACCAGTATACGGACAAAAAAGAAAAAAATCGTATACGTATCATTGAGATGAACCACGATGTAGCTTATTTTGTACAATTACATGGTGATACATCTATGCCGAAAACTATCTTGATTTCCGATCTAGAACATGAACTGCAAAGTGATATTTTGATTGCTATTCCAGACCCATTTGCTACTAGCTATTCCGATGAGGATTTAACAAAGAAACAGATTCAAAAGCGTGATGAAGACTGGAGAATAGTTTCTGAAAGTTGGGATATTTATAAAAAGGCCATCTTAAATCAAAAAGAGCGTGAAGAAGCTCTATCCGATATTGCTAATAAATATGGTATAGCAAAATTAAAAGCAAAGCGTATTTTTACACGATTTTGGCAAAGGGGTTTAAATAAAAATGCTTTGCTTCCAGATTACATTTACTCTGGCGGAAAAGGTAAAGAAAAAAAATTAACTGCAACTTCAAAAGTAGGTCCCAAAAGAAAATATACAAAAGAGGAAGGAATAAGCATAACAGAAGATGTTAAAAAGCAATTTATTTATGTCATAAAAAAATATTACAGAAAAAAAGAACAGCTTTCACTAATGGAAACGTATGATTATCTTTTAAGGGAATTTTATTCAGATGAGTATTACGAAAATGGTGTACGGAAATATAGAGTTTGGGATTCAGGTAGAATTCCAACTTATGATCAATTTTATTATTGGTTTAAAAAGCTTGAAGATCCACAAATAGATATTCAAATGCGCTATAGTCAAAAAGAGTATGAGCTGAAACATAGACCCATTTTAAGCAATTCAACATTAGAAACGGATGGTCCGGGAACAAGATTTCAAATTGACGCAACAATTGCGGATATCTATTTGGTAAGTTCGTTTGACCGTAATCTAATTATTGGCCGTCCAATTGTATATGGTGTCATTGATGTATATTCACGATTAATGACTGGAATTTATGTAGGTCTAGAAGGACCGTCGTGGATAGGTGCAATGATGGCTTTAGATAACATGGTTACGGATAAAGTAGAGTTTTGTAAAAAATTCGATATTTCGATTGATGAATCACAATGGCCAGCCCACCATCTACCAGAAATAATAATCGCAGATCGAGGTGAATTTGAGGGTTATTCAGTTGAAAATCTTATTAATAATTTAAATATCAAAATAGAAAACACCTCACCTTATCGTGGAGATTTAAAGGGTATTATTGAACGTCAATTCCGAACTATTAATGGAAAAATAAAGCGCAAATCTCCGGGGGCTATCCAAAAGGAATACCGTGAACGTGGAGATAGAGACTATCGTTTAGATGCTAGCTTAAACCTTAAAGAGTTCACTAAAATTATAATTCATCTTGTTTTACATCATAATCAAAAAATCATAGATAAATATTCATTAGAAAAAGAAATGATAGCAGCAGGTTTAACAGCTACACCGGTTAACTTATGGAATTGGGGCATAGAAAACAAAAAAGGAAGGTTACAGACTATCAATAATCAAAACATATTAAGGTTGAATCTATTGCTTAAAGGAAAAGCCAGAATAACAAGAGCAGGCATCAAATTTAAGGGGTTATCATACGGGTCTGACAAAGCTTTAAACGAGCAATGGTATTTAAAAATGAGAAATCAAAGTATCGGGGTAGTGTTCGATCCTCGTGATATGAGTCAAATTTATATCCCACATACAGATGGTCGGGATTTCGATACTTGCTTCTTATTAGATACTAGTTCCCAGTATCATGATAACACTCTAGAAGAGATTGAATTTTATCAAGAACTAATTCAAGAAGCTAAACAGCAAGAAGCTAATAAGCAAAAAGAAAACACTCTTAATTTAGATGCAGCAATAGAGAGTGTTATCAAACAAGCAAAGACAGAGAAAAAACAAACGAATGACCCAAATGTTAGCAAGGCTGAAAAAGTTAAGAATATCAGAGCGAATAGACAAGCAGAAAAAATAATGAATCGAGAAGAAGAAAAATTCGATTTATTAGAAAAACCAATAAGAGACACTGGTGAGGTTGTCGAGTTTACTAAAAAAAATTCAGATATTATAGAGACACCGAAAAAATCATCCTCACGTTTAATGGATAAATTACGAAAAAAGCGAGATGAGGAATATGGAAAAGGTAAATGACCTAATATTAAAAGGTGATTTTGAAGAGGCGGATTATAAGGAGCAAGTTTTGTCTGAATATAGTAATAATCCCTTTATTGAAGCCCTCCCACCAATTTTTACCGAAGATGATGTTTTGGAACGATTTATGGTCACACCGCGGATTACTGAACAAGATAAACAAAGTGAGACAAACATTCGTTACCATGTACTGAAACGTATAAAAAATTTCATTCAACCATTGCCCATTCATTTTGAAGTTGAACGCAAGTTATCAACCTTAATCCGTAGAGGATACTTAGCTCGTAATCCTTTGGATAAATCTTTTTTAGAACGTATTCGAGTGTTGCACGAGTTACGAGAAGATGAAAAAGAGGCTCATAAATACATCGATGAACGGTTGGACTATATACGTTCAACTGCAGATAGTGTAGCGATTATTGGTATATCTGGTATTGGTAAAACCACTGCAATTGAACGCTTGCTATCAATGTATCCTCAAGTCATTAAGCATCAGCTATACAAAAATCAACATTTTAATCGAACTCAAATTGTTTGGTTAAAAATAGATTGCCCTTATGATGGGAGCTTAGCTACATTATGCAAGAGTTTCTTTAAAGCTATTGATGATTTACTAGGTACACACTATCTGGAGAAGTTTGGGTATTTCAATCGAGTAACATCAACAATGCTATTGTATATGACTTCACTCGCGAGTTTGTATGGTATTGGTGTATTGGTAATTGACGAAATACAGCATCTTATAAATTCAAAAAATGAGCAAGAGGAAATGTTGAACTTCTTTGTTACATTGTCTAATACAGTAGGTATACCAACAGTATTAATTGGAACCACTAAGGCACAACTTTTGTTCAAAGGAAACTTCCGACAAGCACGTCGGGCAGCAAGTGATGGGTCGATTATTTGGGACCGCATGGTTGAAGGTAGCGAGGAATGGGAATTTTTTTTAGAAACCCTTTGGAATATACAATGTTTAAAAGAACACTCAGAGCTGTCTGAAGAACTTAAAAAAGCTTTTTATGAAGAGTGTCAAGGCATTACTTCTGTGGCTGTAAATTTATTTATTCTTGCACAAGAACGGGTGTTATTTGATGACGGAAATAATGATGAGAAAATAACCCCACAGGTCCTTAGACAAACTGCAAAACAGGATATGAAAATTATTCAACCAATGCTTAATGCCATTCGTAAAAATAATTTAAAGGCAATGTATAAATATGAGGATATTATGATTAATCTTGACGACCTCATGATTAATCATAAGAAAGGTACTGAATATGAAGGTAAAGTTAAAGATGCGATGAAAGAGCGTTTAAACACATTAGATTATAAACGTCGAGATACGATTGAAAATTTAAGTGTTGAAATAGCTGCTTTAGGGATTTTTACTGCTTTGGATGCAAATGATATACGGAAATTAGTTACAAGGACTGTTGAGAAAAATCCTATGGATATAGAATATAATCAATTAAAGCTGCAAATTATTCAACAGGCTATGGAAATGAATCAAAAACAGATCCAGAAGGTTGTTATAAAAGAAAAACAAGTGGTCAATTTGCCATTATTAGCTTTAAGGGAAAAAGCTTTGGCAAAGAAAAAGCATCCGTATGATTATTTAAAACAAAACAACTTTATTAAAGATCCAATTAGTGAACTATTCTAAAATAAAAATGATGTTTTAACTAATAATCAGAAGTTAGGTGATCAATATGCTTCCGTTTTTTACAGATCCTTACCCTGATGAATTGATCTATTCTGCTATCAGCCGATTTCATTTTTATAGTGGTAATACAAGTTTTGTAGAAACATTAGAGGAATTATTCCAAAGTCGAAGTCTTGTACCGAGTATAGAGTTTGGGAGTCATTTCTCTACATTGGTGCAAAATTTGGGAAGTAACTATTCAGTTGAGAGCTTATTAGCTCAAAATACCATATATCCGTATTTCGCTCCATTTATTACAATTGAGCGTCAAAAGAAATTGTTTGAAGATGTCAGTACAAATGGACAAGGTATACATGGAAGATTGGGAATTTCAGGTGGTAAAATTAGTAGAAAACAAGGATTATTTTATTGTTCAAAGTGCGCTAACAACGATATTAATATTTTTGGTGAACCATATGTACACCGTGAGCATCAGCTTCAAGGTATTGACTATTGTCCACACCATGAATTGACACTGAAAATATATCCTGTTGATTACAGAGAATTTAGCAGACATGGGTATATAAGATTTGATAAAAGAATAATGGACTTATCAGACAAACAGCAAACGGTATCCTATGAATTCAGAGAGGTCCAAGTTAAGCTAGCTAAAATGGCTTATCGATTACTGCAAATACCAATCAACCAATTTAGCATCGAAAAAGTCTTTCAAAAATATAGAACGCTCTTGAGAGAAAATAATTGGATAATGTCAAATACTAGATTGAAAAGAGAAGAACTTTTTAGAGCATTTATATCAAAGTTTCCACCGGGTTTTTTAGAAAAGTATGAGTCACCAGTAAAAGTTGAAGGACAAAATCAATGGTTGCAAATAATGCTTACTAATTATTTGAGAAATAGTGTACATCCGTTTCGTCATTTGCTTTTACTGTATTTCTTTGATCAAGATATAGACTCGTTTTTAGAAATAAAAGAAGATGATGGTCCATTCGGTAGTGGACCATGGCCTTGTTTGAATAAAGCAGCGAAGCATTATAAAGCTTTGGTAATATCTGAAGTAAAATTGATAAGAAATAATAAAAAGGACGTTCCCGTTGGGAAATTTTCATGTTCGTGTGGTTTTGAATATACAAGGATAGGGCCAGATAATAGTGAGGAAGATAAGTGGCGTAAAAGTCGTATAACAGCCTATGGAAATGTATGGGGAGAAAAATTTAAAGAGTTAGTAAATATGAATATAAGCCGTAAAGAAATTGCGTCAGAGTTAGATGTAAGTCTAAGGACAGTTTATAAACTAATTGAACTTCAAATAACATCCCCAGAACTCACTGAAAAATATCGTGCAGAACTATTAGAGTGGAGAGAGCGCTTCCCGAATGCTAATAGAAAGCAATTTCAGACGGAGTTAAAGAAAACATTTACTTATTTATATAATCATGATAAAGAATGGCTTGATGCCAAATTCCCTTCAAAACGTGATACCTTGCATACACCGAGGAATCCCGATATTACTTTAAAAAATAATACTGAAAATCGTATTGAATACTATCGTTCCTTGTTAATAGAAGCTATACGGGAATACCCCGATGTTACACGAACAGAATTATGGAGAAAGTTCCAAAGAGCATGTACGTATCTATCTAAAAATGATAAAGAATGGTTCGATGCTAATTTACCTCGGAAACTTCAGACAACAACGATTACAAATGCAACTGACTGGGAACTGCGCGATCAAGAGTATTACCAAAAGATAAAGGAAGTTTATCCTGAATTAATGGCATTAGAAAAGCCAGTTAGGATTACAGGTACATTATTTAGTAAACGATTAAATATCTTCAACCTTTCAGTGAAAAGTTATGTGGAAAAATTGCCAAAGACTAACGAGCTACTTAATGAAATTACAGAAACAGTTCAAGAGTTTCGGATTCGACGTTGTTGTATCGTGATAGATCAAATGTTAGAAGAACATAATTACGTGACATGGGAGAAATTGAGGGAATCTTGTGCAATAGAATCTAAGAATTTTAAAAAAATTAAACCTTACTTAGAGGAATATATAAGTAAGAAGCAAAAAAAGAATTAAAATAAAGAAAAAAGGATGTTATGTCGTCCGCTTATTTGCAATAATCTTTGTTCCGCAAACGGGCCATATTCTTGCATGATGCTGCAAAAAGTAATTATGTTAAAATTTAGTAGAATCAATTTGAGGGAGGGAATAAAACTGTCTGTTTTGAAATCGTACGCTATTATAATGTTTAAAATCTTAGTTTTTTTAGTGATTGGTTTTATTCTAACCGAAAATGTATTAAGAACGATTTATGAGAACTTCAGAATAAGTTTTACGGGGGATATATGGGTTAATTGGTTTGGGGTCTCATATCTATTGTACTTTCTTTATACAATTATTCGTTGGCGATTCAGTAATAAAAATTACAACTCGTTAAAGAAACGTAGAACATCTATTGTCTTTTGGCTGCTTTTTATCGGCTCTGTTTATGCCGTATTCATTCCTTTTGTGAAAGGAGAAAATCCATTCTAGTTCTATAATCGGGCGCAATTCCATAGTAGAAATTGTGATATCTCTTTATGTACCGAGTAATTTAATTGATCAACCATGAAAAATAAACAAGGATGTTGAATTTATGAACCCAAAAGAATTTGAATCAGTTATTCATCAATCACCTAATATTAGATATGAATATTTTATTAAGAAGGTTGCAGACTTTGAAGAAGTTTGGGGATTATATAACGATGGATGGGCAACTTCAGAGGATGATGAAGGGAATATGTTGATTCCTTTTTTCCCTAAAAAAGAATTTGCAGAATACTATGCGATTAATGAGTGGAATGTTTTTAAAGCGACTTCCATTGATTTAGATGAATTTATTGAAGAATGGCTTGAAGGTATGTATAAAGATGGAATCAAGCCATCTATATTTCCTACTCATGAAGATTCGGCATTGGTTGAGATATCTGTTCTCTTGAGAGACTTAAGGAATGAATTAGAAAAGTATTGAACTAACAACCTTTTAGTCGAATAAAGATCTTCCGCAATCGGGCGCCATTCTTGAGGAATTGGCGCTTTTATTGTATGGTTTGAAAACCCCCTGCTATGCAGGGGGTTCCGGAAAGCTTTTAGCTATGGACATAAAAAAAACTCCAGTCGTACAATAAAGTCAGGTCTGGTCAACCGACTTCGTACGAAAGGAGCTCCAAAATTGGATAATAAAAGTTTAGCACATACAACATGGAATTGTAAGTATCACATTGTTTTCGCGCCAAAATACAGAAGACAGATTATTTATGCTCAAATCAAAGTAGATATAGGGAGAATATTGCGTCAACTATGTGAAAGAAAAGGAGTAGAAATTATAGAAGCAACAGCATGTCCGGATCATATACATATGCTTGTAAGTATTCCACCGAAGTTAAGTGTTTCGGCATTTGTAGGGTATTTAAAAGGAAAAAGTAGTTTGATGATTTTTGATCGACATGCCAATTTAAAATATCGGTATGGAAACAGAAAATTTTGGTGTAGAGGTTACTATGTAGATACAGTAGGTCGAAATCGGAAAGTAATCCAAGAATATATCAAAAACCAATTACAAGAAGATATCCTGGAGGATCAGATGACAATGAAAGAATTCATCGACCCATTCACAGGAGAAGAAATAAAGAAAAAGAGAAAATAAATTAAACCGCTTTAGCGGTCAGTGAGGAAACGGAGTGCGGTTGGCGGACCTTTCAGAATGTCTTTAGACATGAGCCAGTAACCCAGCGTTTCACGCGTAGAGCAAACCACCAGTTCGACTGGTGGTTTTGATTTTACTTGCTATTGGTTAAATATGGTTAAAATGGAACCTGTACTCTTTAGAACAGTTTTTATTGTAAGTTAATTTATTAAGGAGATATAAAGAAATGAATAAGCGAAAAGTTATAATAATAACAATATTATCACCAATAGTTATAATAGTTTCTCTGTTTCTGATATTGAATTCATATATAAGTGTTGACCTGAAAGAGCTAAATGGTAAAGGGGAGTTAGAAGAATCATTTATTTCGCCTAATGGTCAATATCAAGCTAATTCTTATATTATAAACGAAGGGGGCGCAACGGTAGCCTTTCAGAATAGAGTTTCTGTCACTTCTATTACTGATGAAAATAAAGAATTTGATGATGAAACGATTTATTGGTTGTATCGAGCAGAAGATTTAATTATTGAATGGCAAGATAATAATACAATCGTTATAAGTAATGAAACAAACGGTGATAAAATTATCGATATAAATGACCCAACCACCTATTTTAATTATAAAGATGATTTATGATGGCTAATTGTTAATGCACTGGCATAATGGTATTCAATAAAAGGGCGCTTTCACTAATAAGGAATGCGTCTATTTCCATTTCAGGGACCAAATTTAGAGTAATCTCTAAAGGGAATTGGATATTTATGTTAAAATTTAAAGAGAGTTATAAGCAATTTACTTGAAAGGAAGAGTAGGTTATGAATAGGAATTTTTCCAAATATATAGGGGGATAGAATGGGTAGAAAGATAGCAATAGCCGTATTTTCAATATTTTTATTTGCTGGTTGTTCACAACAACAAACATTTGAGTCCTTCTTTCATAAAAAGATGGAGGAAATGCATTTTGGGGAAGAGGAGTATTCTTATGAGCTTGTTCACAAGGAATTTAATATAGTTCACGAAAATGATGCAATCGCAGTTTTCAAAGAACATGATGAACTTGGAGAAAAAGTATTTATAGCTTATCTTGAGAAAGTTGATAATCAATGGCAATGGATGCGAACAAGAGGTTCTGAATGGAATTCCCAAGTAAAATGGAAATCAATGAATCAACCACCGTTTATCTATTCTGGTGCAATTAGTGATCGTTCAATTACTGAGGTATTTGCTGGCGATGAACCTGCAAAAATCATTAATGTTGATGAGGGTAAAAGGTTTTGGTATGCAATTAGTCAAACGAACGATGTAGAAGTTATGATAGTTAAAGATGATGGTTCTAAAGAGATTGTGAAAGAAATTAACTATAGTGAATTACAAAATAAATAAGTTGTAATTTAATTATAGTGGGCATTAGTAAAATAGTTGGGAGTCAACACTTCATCTCTCTCCTTTCCACTAATCTACAAACGGGCACGTTTCTCTTGAAAAATACATCTGTTTTCATTAAAGGACAAAGTTAGTTTAATAAAAAATAACAATAAGCAAAGAATAAGAATTAAACATAATTCTGAGGTGAATCTCGATGGTTAAGAAATACTTGGCCTTACTAGGATTTGTATTTATAGTTTTTATTCCTACGCAAATTGTTAAATCAGAAACTAATTCAGAGGCAGAAGAGATGTATGTTACAACAGAGGACATTATCTTGGACATCATATTCCCAACTATTGATAAAAGAGTAATCAAAGAGTACGGTGGAGATAATTTTTTTGACTGGCAATTGAAAAGGATTATTGGTATTAGTTACAATGACAATCATTCCTATGATGTTACTGTAAGAATTGAGATTCCTCCAAAAAAGCTAAATGTTAATGTTAAAGAAGATTTGGTTAAGGTTAGAATATCCCCCTCTTGTGATAGTGACAAAATTAATAAGCAGAAATGTAATCATGGGTTCAATATTGAAATATTGGAGTACAAACATTTATCTAAATAAATCTTAATACTTTCATTAACGGAGACTTTAGTTGATTAACGATCTTCCGCAAATGGGCGCATTTCCAGAGTAGAAATTCGTTCTTTCTTTAGGTATCTGGCTATAATGTGTTTCTGTCATAAGAAGCCAAGGAGAAGAATTTTAAAATGTATATTATTTTTGCTGCAACAATGATTTTGTTATGTGGAATTACTTTATTTATTTGGACATTCAAACATTTAAATTTGGAAACACATAATAAAAAAGAGTATGTTAATGATCCTACTGCTTCTTCTGAACAAATAATCTTATTCGAGATAATTAATCGAATATTACGAGCAATGCCGCTTAAGGTAATGAAAGGATTATTGATTATTGTCTCAATTGGATTAATCTTATTATCTTTATTTTGTTTTTCGCTTTTATTGTAAACGGGTCTTATTCATTTATCGGGCGCAAAAATTGAGTAAGAATGGACTGTCTAATCAGTCCTTTTTCCATTTAATCAATAAAAGGTAGGTTGATTAAATGGAAAATGGCACAATAATACAAAGGGATGATCTCATTGAATAGATGGAACTTTAAAAATGATTATAAGAAGAAAGTTAGAGGGCTAAAAAGGAGAAAAGAGGAACTAATAAATTATATTTCTGATATTACCGAACACATGCCGAATCCTAGTGAATCTGGATTAGGTTATTGGCATCTACATTTGCCATTTGCCCAATCGTACATATATTCAAGCAAACTTCCAAACAAATTCAGACGAGAAATAATGCAAATCTTAATTGATCGAGTTAGCTATTTAAAAAGTATAAAGTCAAAAGGACAAGCTGAATATAGAATTTACGCATTAGTTAGTCTTCCTAATTTATTCGACTCACAGCTTGTAGTATATCCTCATAATAGTTGGTTTGATGGATTTTTTGAAAGGGATAGTGAAGAACAAAAATGGCTACCCCTAGATAAATCAAGAAATCTCATTCAAGAGTGGGAACTTAATTGCCCTTCTGATATACAGATAAAAGGTTTTAAAGAAATAATCTCTGAAGAGGATTACTATTCAGAAGGAGAAAATTGGTTTATAGGTGAGTTAAACTGACCTTTATCTTATTCAACAAACGGGCGCCATTCTTGAGGAATTGGCGCTTATTTTACATTCTAGGGCCAGGTTGTGGAATAATGAGTTATTAGGAATGATTAGAGTGATATTAAAGGAATGATTGAATTTGAAAATATTTATTATTCTTATAAGTGTTATATTGATAAGTATTACACTCATAAATATAGTTAAAAGTATTTTAGATGCAGAATCAAATAAAGAGAGATTAGCAATATTATTAATGCTTACAGAACCAGCAGATACAGTTACTTACTTATTTTATATAGGTTTAATAGGCTTAATAGTAGGATTATTTTTATTCTAAGTGCTTAATATTTCAGAGAAATTCTATTGATATCAAACCAACTTGTTATTCCACTAAAGGGCGCATTTCCAAAGTAATGGATCTGCGCTTTTTACATAAAAGAATTAGATTTTTAAGTACCTAATTTAGAATAAATTGTACTTTAAAGTAACGGTGTAGGATAATTCAATACTTAAGGAATATAATAATCAAAAAAATTGAGGTAAGGCTGTAGTGTTTTTGACACTTAGTTATTAATATCTATGGTAAGTATAAAAGGAGACTTAATTCAGTGAATAAAAATGGGTCTTATATCAAAATGTTGATAATATATTTTTTTCTTACTACTCCGATAATTTTAATATTCACTTTAGCTTCAATTCCAGAAGCTATAACAATACAACCTACAATATCAAGTAGAATATTTTTTTGGGTGATGTTGCTAGGATTATGGTGGATTTTTTATTATTATGTGAATCCAGCATTTAAAGATTTAAAATACAAAACAATAATACTGATTATATCAATAATTGCCAGTACTGTATTTTTTATGATTAGCTTAAGCTACTAACAATATTTTTAGTTAGTTAAATCTAGTGCAATCCAAAGCAATATTCCACAATAGGGCGCTAAAAAGGAACATCCATTCAAAACGGATGTTCCTTTTTATTAGTTTATTTTCTCTCCATTTTTATTGAAAATATATACTCTTATGGAATCGGATTGTTGCGCTTCTTTTATCAGCTTATTTGAAGATAGTTTTGTCTCTATAAGTTTATATATTTCGTTTTCCATCTCTTCACTGATATCTATTGCTTCTTGTGTCTCACCTAAACCTGTCGAAATTTCAAATGCAAATTCCGAAGGGGCAGTGCCACCTACAATTACAGTTTTGAATTGATTTGGATAGGATTCAGATAAATAGTTGGTTGTAATTGTATGGACCTCCCTTACTAAGTCCGCATTTTCTTCAAATTCTTCGAGAATCTTTTTATCAACATTACTTTTTTCTATAACAATCGGATATTTTTCAAATGCAGTTGATTTAATTGTATTTTTTACGATTTCCTCTACCTCGTTTTTTACTGAATCATAGTATTCTTGACTACCTATAATGGCTAAATCTATCCCATCATAGTTAAAACTGTACCTAATGATATTATAGTTTTGGGTTTTGCCATGTATTTCTTCTAATACCCTATGGATTTCTATGTCTGACGGAGGAGTGCTATCGTTAGCGAAAGGATGACTAGTAAAAGTAAAAATACCTCCTAAAACTAATAAAAAGCCAATAATGAAAATAAATTTCTTCACATGTATTCCCCCCTTATCTTAGTAGATAGTATGTGTAATTTCTAGGGAAATGATAATAGTAACGTAATTGGAGGCCAATTTTGGAAATCACACCTAATATCACTCTTATTTAAACAATCGGGCGCGCGCGACAAGTTCTGTTATAAGCGTTTCACTACGTGAAATACAGGAGAGTTTGCTCGGCAAAATCTTAACTTTATAACGGAGGATAGGAATGATGAAACCATGTTTTCTGAAACTATCCCGTCAATACTCCTGCATGCGTTATTACTGACAGGTTATAGGGTGTGAAGCACAGGTGGATTCGGCAGAACGCAGGCTGTAGCCACTCTTTAGAGAAGGTATGCCAACGGATATGCCGCACGGCTGAAAAACTTAATATGGTGAGAATAGTTCTATCATAAAAGAACTGACAAACTTCCGAAGGTAAGGGTCTATAGATTGAGCATGCGGAAACGCATGTACCATCTTACGATGGGGTGAATGGTGTGGAGTAAAAATGCGCCCTCTGAAATACACTATATCGGACAATGGCGGTATCTAGTTCACAGGCTTATAGGAAGCACCTACGTTAAGAATGGATAGCTACGTTGTAAGGTACTTGGAAAGCAAGGAACGTTGTAATAAAGGCTGTCACCTGAAACGGTTGCCATAAGAATTTTAATCGAAATGCATTCATCCTTGTGAGGGTAGGGGTACGACTGAGGAAGCCTTTGTAATGAAGGTGGAGGAACAGCCCCAAGTCTAGTGGTAGTTAATAATTATTTTTCAAATGTGTATTGCACCGGTCGGGTAAGAATGTGGGAACATCACCTCATGAAGGAATGATGCCACAGTGCAAGCTCTACGATATTGGGATTATTATGGTATGACCGAAACCTATACAGACTTACATAAGCGAGCTAAAAATAAAGAAACATTCCACCATTTATACGGCATCATCACGTCGAGGAATAATATCTTATTGGCGTATCGTATAATCAAGTCAAATAAAGGCTCCAAGACCCCAGGTACAGATGGGAAGACCATTTTAGATATTGAGAAATATACTGAGAACGATTTAATAGAAGAAATACGAAAACAGCTCAAGAATTATCGCCCGAAGAAAGTAAGACGGAAGCTAATAGAAAAAGATAATGGCAAAATGAGACCACTCGGCATTCCATGTATCCTCGATAGAATTATTCAACAGTGTTTCAAACAAGTATTAGAACCTATAGCAGAAGCCCATTTCTTCAATCATAGTTATGGATTTAGACCGTTAAGGTCTACTCACCACGCAATGGCGAGAATCCAATACCTAGTCAATCAGTCACAACTCCACTACGTTGTAGACATTGATATTAAGGGCTTTTTTGACAATATCAATCACACCTTACTGATTAAACAGCTTTGGAATTTAGGTATTAGAGACAGGCAAGTCCTTGCCTGTATAGCCAAAATGCTAAAATCAGAGATTGATGGAGAAGGTATACCCTCAAAAGGCTCTCCACAAGGTGGGCTGCTCTCACCACTACTATCAAACATTGTATTAAATGAATTAGATCATTGGGTAGCAAAGCAATGGGAGTTGTTCCCTCTACATAAACCCTTCAAGACAAGAGAAGGTCAACTACTTGCTAAAAAGCGTACCCAACTAAAGGAAGGATATCTAGTTCGTTATGCTGATGACTTTAAAATTCTCTGTCGAGATGCTAAAACGGCCGAAAGGTGGTTTCATGCTGTAAAGCTATTTCTTAAAGAACGGCTAAAACTCGATATTTCACCAGAAAAATCGAAGATTATTAACCTACGTAAAAATGAATCAGCCTTTCTTGGTTTTACTATTCGAGCAAATAGAAAAGGTAAAAAGCGAGTAGCTCACACTTTTGTTCGTGCCGAAAAGATACAGAAAATAAAAGCTGAAGCGAAGAAACGAGTAAAAGAACTTCGTTCTTCACCAACCATTCAAAACGTTATGCGTTTCAATAGCTTTGTATTAGGGTTACACAATTACTTTAATAGAGCGACACACGTCAACTTAGCGTTCTCACGTCTTGCCTATGAAATCAGTGCAATGATGTACAATCGTCTTAGGTCAATCGGGAAGTATGCACATCCAACGAATCCACCCCCATCTTATAAGAAATTCTATAGTTTGGGATGTAAGACATTCAAAATTGCTAATATTTATCTCTATCCGCTAGCGAACGTTCAGACGAAGAATACTATTTGCTTTACTCAAAGTCTAACACCCTTCACGGCAGAAGGTAGAGCTCAGATTTATAAAAATCTACATAAAAATATCAAGCAAGAAATAGCCTTACTGATGGAATCGACGATTCTGACACGCAGTGTCGAATATATGGATAACCGGATTAGTCGATACAGTATGAAAAAAGGAAACTGTGAAATTACAGGTACATTCCTTCAAGCACAAGATGTGCACTGTCATCACTATATTCCTCTGTATCTAGGTGGAAACGACAAGTTCAATAACCTACGCATCCTCCATAAAGATGTTCATAAATTAATCCATATGACTGATACAACTAAGATAAACACACTCATGAAGAGTTTGGGTATCACACAACCGATGCTTGAAAATATTAATAAATTTCGGAAGAAATGTGAGTTAGAACTAATCAAATAACCCAAATCACTAAGAGGAACTTGAAACTTATAATTAACAAAACCATCGCTAGATGGAACGCGGAATGATGGGAAACTATCACGTTCCGTGTGGAGCAGGGGAAAAGCTGGAGATAACTTCAAATGCTTACCTATTGCCAACAATTTTTGAAATTGCCCATTTTTCCTACTTCAACCAACGCAGGCTATTCTTCAATAGAAGAGTGGCTTTTTTTATTTTATTAAAGCGCGTATGCTAGGTATCAATACATAATCTTTCATTCTATTTTTAATCACTTAAATGTTAAGCGAGGATCTTCCATTTGAAAAATTTTTTTACTTTCTTGTAAACTTTTTGATGGAAAGAGACTCTTTAGTAGTGAAGGCTTTAGAAAGGAGTTCCTATGGATTCGCATCTTTTGTTGGAGATATATAAGAAACAAGCAAAGATGATTTATTTTTATTTAAAAAAGAACGGCTGTAGTCATGAAGATGCAGAAGATATTGTTCAAGAAAGCTATACGAAATTCATTGCTTATAGCAGTGGTGTTCCTTCCGATAAAGCACTTTCCTATATTTTTACGATTTCCATGAATGAATTTAAAAAACTGTTAAGGAAACGGGGCAAGGAACAATCCATTTCAATCGACGATGATCATTTTTGGAACAATTTTGCTAATGACCAGGATACGGAACTGAGTATATTAACGATCGAAATGAATCATGAAATCGCACTTGTTTTAGACCTTATTCAAGAAATTTTTAAGCAGCTTTTACTATTAAAATATGAACTGGAACTTAGTTATAAAGAGATTGCTTTGTTACTGGGCATGAAGGAAGAAACGGTCAGGACTTATTTATTTCGGGCAAGAAAAGAATTTCAAAAGAAGTGGAGGGAGCTACATGAATGATTTTTCAGATGATCTTTTTGATGAAAAGAAGATCAAGAAAGCAGTAAGAAGAGGGAAATTGAAGACAATCATTACCGTTATTATTATTTCTATCGTGGTATTCGTAGTTTTAAACATAGCTAATTCTGCAATTTCAGCACACTATAGTCAAAAGGCATTTAAGCAGTGGGATGCTTATGTCCGTCTAAGCATGCCAAACGGTTACATAAGTGAAACCGTAGATTCAAGAGGTTTATTAGGTGGAATAAGCAACTATGAAATTTCGAAAGACTTTAAAATCAAACCGGTCGTTATCGAACGAAAACAATACTCATTTGGTCTAGTTCCATCTGTTTTAATATCTAGAGGCTCAGGTGGCAGAATAGGTATTACAGGTGAAGATTGGCAATTTGGCTATAAAGAAAATGGTTGGCGAGAAATGATGTTTTTCCATCCGAATGTATCCTATCAAAAATATAAAGATGATGAAGAACTGATTGAGCGTATGCAAGGGGATAAAATTTATGAAGTGGCACTTTCCTTTGATCAGCCTTACAAACCCAGTGAACTTTTCATACAACTTCCCGAAATGACATGGTTTTGGATAGACACTTATAGTAATGAACAATTAAACGAGTTTCAACAAGAGGCAAAAGAAAACGATTGGTCTTCAACATTTATTAGTGAAAAAGATGCACTAGGCTTCTCAATAAACACGCCTTATATTTCAACTCATGATTTAGAAGGTGAGTATGAACACTTTTTAGAATTACTGCAAATGAGTATTTCCCCCAATCACCAAAAAGCTTTTAACAAGATGAAAGATATTAAGTTAGAGGATGTAGAAATATTAGGGGTGGTCGTTTATGGAACGAAGGATGAATTAGAAGAAATCCTTGAGAATCCTAAGATTAAAGCTTCTTCACTTGGAGGAGTCATTGAAAATTATTAGGATAAAATAAATAATATTATTTTGCATTATCGAGTATTACACAAACCAGCTAATAGAAGCTGGCCTTTATTCCAGAAAAGGGCGCGATCGCTGAAGATCGAATTATAGTAATTATCAAACTTTATTACAAAAGCTGTGAAGTGTTTTACAAAGAAAGAACCCGTTTTGATCAAACTTTTTTTCAAAACGAGTTCTTTTAATTTTACGTAAGATGTAGGTTTGTGAGGTATTTTTGATCAAACTTTATTCCAAAGCTACATAATCCATATCAAAGGGATTATGCCGCTTTTTTCAATTTTAACTTATTCAGAAAAGTAATCATAAATATTTTTGATAATTAAAATAATCGTCATTACTATAAAAAGAACACGTACAAAGGTAGCGCCTTTCTTTAAGGCGAATCTTGTTCCAATAAATGCACCTGCAATCATAGATAACCCCATAATAAAACCATATGTATAATTAACTTCCCCTAATATTAAAAACATAATCAAGGCAGCTAAATTACTTATAAAGTTCAATAACTTGGCATTCCCAGCTGCTTTTAAAAAATCAAAGCCCATAATTAAAAAGATAAAGATAATAAAAGAACCAGTCCCGGGCCCGAAAAACCCATCATAAAAACCAAGTAAAACGATTCCGGAGAAAAATAGAATACCTCTTCTCCAAGTGAATTCTTTTCGATTTTCAAGTTGACCCCAATCTTTCTTTAATGAAGTGTAAATTAACACGACAATTAACATGATAATAACTAGAGGCTTTAACATTTGAGGTGGCATAAGATGTACAGTCCAAGCACCAATCATAGAAAAGATAAATACAAGTGGCAAGATTGGTCCAATTAATTTTAAATCAATTTTTCCTGCTTTTAAAAAAGTTAAAGAGCTTGTGAAATTTCCCATTGAAGCTGCAAGTTTATTCGTTGCAATAGCAGCTGAAGGGGGAAGACCCACAGAAAGAAGGGCTGGAAGCGTAATAAGGCCACCACCTCCAACAATCGCATTGATAAAAGCGCCTACAAATCCAAAAAAGATTAATACAATAATTTTTACAATATCAATTTCCATCTGATAATCCCCTATGCGAATAATACGGTAATCTTATCTAATTTATAACATTATGTAAATAAGAGGAAAAAGTTTTTTTGATATAATTATACTTACGGAAAAGACTTACAAACAAAAACTCGAGTTTAGCATAAGGCTAAACTCGAGTTCACTTAGTCATGGTTAATGTCATTAATTACCATTGGATCTTTTTCAATTTCATGTAACTTTTTAAATGATGCAATTGATACTTCTACCATATCATCCTGTGGCTCTTTTGTTGTTAACAGTTGTAACCATAGTCCTGGATAACCTAAGTATTTTAATACAGGAATGTCACGTACAGCATTTGTTGCTTGTAAAACTTCGAATGAAATTCCTAACACTACAGGTATAAGTAAGATTCGAATGACAACACGTAACCAAAGTGGATCGGTTGGGAAGAAGAAATATACAAACATCCCAATAATAACCGTAAACAAAATGAAACTAGATCCACAACGATAATGTAAACGGGATTGTTTTTGAACATTCTCTACTGTTAATTCCAAACCAGCCTCATGGCAGTTAATAACTTTATGTTCAGCACCATGGTATTGGAAAACGCGTTTAATAATTGGCGTTAAAGATATAAAATATAGGTATACTAACAATAATATTAACTTAAAACCAGTTTCTAATAAGATTTGTCCAGTTTTTCCAGAAACCCAGGGAGAAAATAATTCTGCCAAAAATACAGGTACTAATGTAAAGACAAACTTACCAAATAGAAATGATAGGATACCGACGACAGCGACACCTAGAATCATTTGTAGTTTTGAAAGTTCTTGTTCGTTCTCTTCTTCTTCTCCTGGGGTTACCTCATAACGGTCACTTGCAAACTGTAAATGACGCGATCCAAGACCTGCTGATTCAAGTAAAGCAATATTCCCACGGACAAAAGGAATCTTTTTTAGCTTTTGATAAATTGGTTTTTTTTCTTTTTTTGCATAAAAATAATCTATCGAATTGTCATTTCTACGAATAGCTGCTACGGTATGGTCTTTTCCTCCAAACATGACACCTTCTAAAAGTGCTTGTCCTCCATACACAGGTGTTTGACTGCTCAATATTTACACCACTCTCTTAAAATATGAATATAGGAATGTTCTTATTGTACTAAATTTTTATAAAAAGCACTACGGGTACGCATATGAAAATTATTTATTGGTGAAACTGTTTGAAAAAAGGCGGTGTATTTTATGTTTTACTTAGCATTTATGACTAGTTTGGCAGCATCAATTTTTCTTGCCATTGGGCTTAAACTTTTACACTTATTTCATTTTATTAAATGGAATCCAGTCGGATATTCAGAGAAATGGGGGGTACTAGAGCAAAGTCATGGTTTAGTTCGATGGTTCTTTTTACTGATTGTCCTCTTTATTATTATTTTTATTTTGTACTTAATCATGCAGTATGTAGCGTTAGTTCCACCATTTGTAACATCACTTGTAATCGGAGGTGTAATTGCACTATTAGCTGAATGGATCATAAAAGATTTACCAGCTGAACTATCTTCCTTTAAAAAGTTATCAATTCCATTTATTGTTACCGTTGTAATGACTTCTCGATTTGTATTTGAAACAGCAACTTATCATTTCAAAGCAGCACACTTCGAGAAACGAAATAAGTTGCCCTATAAAGACACTGTGATAAAATAAAGAAAGGAAATATATGCAAATAAGGAGCTTTTTACATGAAATTACTAGTGCTAAATGGACCGAATTTAAATCGATTAGGTAAACGTGAACCTGAAATTTATGGAAAGGAAACATTAGAGGATATTAAATCAAGGCTAGTGCTGCTAGCAGAACAATTTAGCTCTACTGTTGATTTTCGACAATCCAATCATGAAGGGGAACTAATAGATTGGATCCATGAAGCAGAAGATACAGGGGTAAACGGAATTGTCTTTAATCCTGGAGCTTATACGCATACAAGTGTTGCACTTCGAGACGCCATTGCAGCAGTAAATGTGCCGGTTATTGAAGTGCACATTTCTAACATACATAAACGAGAGAGCTTCCGTCATAAATCATTATTGGCGGCTGAATGTATTGGACAAATTAGTGGCCTTGGAACTTTTGGGTACGAACTTGCATTAAGAAAATTTTTAGAACATTAGGAAGGGAATAATAGATGATAAAATTAGAAAAATTGCGTAAAGAGATGATCAATCTTAATATTGACGGGTTACTAATTACAAATGAGTTTAACCGTCGATATATGACAGACTTTACTGGGACTGCTGGTGTTGCAATTGTATCAAAAGACGATGCAGTATTCATAACAGATTTTCGCTATACAGAACAAGCAAAAAAACAAGTTAAAGACTTCCGTATAATACAACATGAAGGTGTTTTAGCGAAAGAAGTTGCAAAGCAAACTGAACAATTGCGTATAAAAACAATTGGTTTTGAAAAAGATACAATGACATACGGTATGTTTGAAACTTATAAAAGTTTATTAAAAGCAGATTTAATACCGGTTTCTGGGGTAATTGAAAAAATTCGCTTGATTAAGACTGAACAAGAGATTAATATTATTAAGGTTGCATGTGAAATTGCCGATCATGCATTTACACACATTCTTGGCTTTATTAAGCCAGGTTTAACTGAACTTGAAGTATCGAATGAACTAGAATTTTTCATGCGTAAACAAGGGGCTACGGCGTCTTCTTTTGACACAATCGTTGCTAGTGGTGTGCGATCTGCATTACCGCATGGAGTGGCAACAGATAAGGTGATAGAAAAAGGCGATTTAGTAACTCTTGATTTTGGTGCACTCTATAATGGATACGTTTCAGATATTACACGCACAATTGCAGTAGGGGAACCTTCAGATCAATTAAAAGAAATGTACGATATTGTTTTGCAATCACAATTATTAGCGGTGGAACAAGTTGGTCCCGGTATGACTGGAATTCAGGCTGATTCAATCGCTCGTGATTATTTAACTTCAAAAGGATACGGTGAAGCATTTGGACACTCAACTGGTCATGGCATTGGCCTTGAAGTGCATGAGGGACCAGCTTTATCTTTCCGTTCTGATACATTGTTACAGCCTAATATGGTTGTAACAGTTGAGCCTGGTATTTATTTACCTGGAATTGGTGGCGTACGTATTGAAGACGATATTGTAATTACAGAAACAGGAAATGAAAAATTAACTCATTCGAAAAAAGAACTAATTATTTTATAATGGAGGAATACCCATGATTTCAGTAAACGACTTCCGTACAGGCCTTACAGTTTTAATTGATGGCCAATTATACCGTGTAATGGATTTCCAACACGTTAAACCAGGTAAAGGGGCTGCATTTGTACGCTCAAAATTACGTAACTTACGTAATGGAAACGTTCAAGAAAAAACTTTCCGTGCTGGAGAAAAGGTAGAAAAAGCTCAAATTGATAACCGTAAAATGCAATACTTATATGCTCAAGGTGATTCGCATGTATTTATGGACATGGAATCTTATGAGCAAACAGAACTTGCAAGTGCACAAATTGAAGATGAATTAAAATATCTTCTTGAAAACATGGAAGTTTACATTCAGTCATATCAAGGTGAAATGTTAGGTATCGAATTACCAAACACTGTAACTCTTGTAGTAACAGAAACAGAACCAGGAATTAAAGGAGATACTGCTTCTGGTGGATCTAAACCAGCAACGCTTGAAACTGGATTAGTTGTTCAGGTTCCATTCTTCGTAAACGAAGGCGATAAATTAATTATTAATACAAGTGATGGTTCATACGTATCACGTGGATAATATAAAAAAACTTGAAGAAATGGAAATTTTCTTCGAGTTTTTTTTTTTTTTGAAATCAAATTGTACACGGTTTTGCGCTTTACTAAGTATAGAAATGATAATTTTTGTATGTTAACGAGTAGTATGTAATTGGTAAATTATAATTAAATTTATAGTAAAAAGACCTATGTATAAAATATTTCAAGAAAGATACATAACTTTTTTGCAAATATATGAACTGAATGATAAAAATATATCATCCCTTTTTTAATGTGGTATTTTATATACATATTTAACAAACACAAAACAACAAAGAAGGGAAGAGCATTATGTTAAATAAATGGTGGAAAAATAATTCAATTGCTGCAACGATTATTACATTAGTTAGAGTATATTTAGGTTATAGCTTCCTTACAGCTGGATGGGGAAAAATTACGAGTGGTCAATTTGATGCAAGTGGCTTTATCGGTAATGCAATAAAAAATCCTGTTGTAGGACCAGATGGTGCACCGGTATTTAATATGTATACAAAGTTCTTAGAAAATGTTGCCTTACCAAATATAGAGTTATTTAATGTTTTGGTTCCGTGGGGTGAGTTTTTAGTTGGAGTAGGATTAATGTTAGGCTGTTTAACAACAGCAGCTGCATTTTTTGCGATGGTAATGAATTTTTCATTTTTACTAGCCGGAGCAATTTCTCACAATCCAACTGATATTATTATGTCAATACTAATCATCGCTGCAGGTATGAATGCTGGTAAAGTTGGTTTAGATCGATATGTTATTCCATTTATTAAAAAGTACAAACAAAATCGAAATGAAAAACTGCATGTAAGTCATTAACTATAACATTAAAAAAGAACTTTTAATAAGAGCCGATTCATCCTACTTTAAGGATGAATCGGCTTTACTTATATCGGCTAAAGATAATGAAATTTTTATTTCTCATAATTTATAGGTCTATTTTCTATTTTTTTTTCATCTCTTATCTATTGAGAGTCAAAACATAGTAGTTGGGGAAATGGGTTCGCACCTGAAATGTTGGAACCTGTATCTATTTGTTTCTAGCTTAGTATTTTTTAGTAGTGAAGGGGTCTATTTTATTGTCCAAGCTCATATAATGCGTTACACAAGGAGGCGTCGCAATGGAGTTACAAGACGTTTTGCGAGTAGCAGGGGTAGGGCTAATTATCGCATTACTTCATGTTTTCTTTGAACAAACCGGCAAAAAGGAATTTTCATTCTTTATATTTTTCATTGCATATCTCTATATGACAGCTGAACTTATACGATTCTTGCGGCTATTCTTCGATGAAATCCTAACATTCTTTCAATGGCTAACATTGAATTAGGTAACCTATGACATATGTATTTTATGCCGTAATTCTACTTCTAGTTTTAATGCTAATTAAAGAATCGATTAACAAACTACATGGACTAATTGCAATTATCTTTTTTTTCATACTACTCCATTTCCTTTTGTCGATGATGATTATTCCTTTTATTGAGCAACTTCTTTCGTATGTACACTCAGTACCGTACGTTCCTCAACTTGTGTATTCTGCTCTTTTTTATCAGCTGGGGTCTTTATTTCATAAAATTTTTGAAGAAGAGGAATATGAAGCGATTGGTGAGATGGTTATGATTGCAATACGTATTGTGCTGTTAGCGTACTGGACTGCAGAAGTTGCAAAGGTATTATCAAATTTTTCTTCTATTTTACAAAAGCTTCAATAAGGGGCTTTGACAATGAATGTGATTAACGATGTATTATCTATTTTTACAGACCCATTAAAAATTGCTGGACAATCTATCATCTTGATTGTCACCTATACAATCGTCTTCTTGATCATAGAAGCGTTTGCTCCAAAATTTAAAAAATGGGCTGATGTACTGTTTATTGTTGTCCTCTTGCTAACGCTTGGACAAACTGTCATGGATTCGTTTTCACTTATGGGGCAATTGGCTGGTATTTTTTCAGACTTCTTTATGGCTCTTTACCCAGTATTAGCGTCCTTGTTAGTTATTTTAAATGCTGTTTTTTCCTTTGTAGCATGGAGTCCAATCATTTTTTTTATTTTTCAAGCTCTCATTTTTTTATGTAAAAACATCTTGATACCTGCCATAACGATTTCTTTAATTCTTGACTTTTGTACTAGGTTTATTCAAGAAATGTCCTTTTCGAAGGCATCTGATTTAATTCGTGGTTCAGTAATGACACTCATAACAGCTACACTACTTGCAATGATGACTGTTTTATCTTTTACTGGAGTTGCTTTTTTTACAATTGATCGAACGATAGCAACTCCCGCTAAAAAAGTGATTGAACAAACGATTCCAATTGTTGGATCACTTATTGTGGAAGGATTCTCTATTTTTCAAAAATATCAATCTACTGCAACAACTGTCGCTGGATTTAGTGCAATGACTGCCTTTTGGCTTGCAGCATTTTATCCGGCAGGTAAATTACTAATTCACGCAATGACTTTTAAATTTCTAGCTGCGATTGTAGAACCATTTACAAGCGGATCAGTAAGTGGGCTAATTGATGATGTTGGAAAATCTCTATTAGTCCTATGTGCTGTTGCTTTATTGCTTGGAATTGCCTTTGTTTTTATTTGGCTATTGTTAATGGTTATTATGCAGCTTGGGGTGGGGAAAACCTTTTGATCAAACTAGTAGCGATTATCATAATAGGAAAATGTTTATTATTACTTGCTGATGAAAAAGACATAATGGTTTATGTCAAACTTGCTACATTACTAATTTTTATTACAACTTTGTTAGATTTTATTAATCTCTAAAGCATAGAGTGGGACATACCATCATACAATGTTGTGAAACGTTGTAGAAAGGGGGCGCAAAAGAACGTGAGGTGGAAAAGAAAAAATGGTCATTTCAAAAAATATTAATCATTCCGGTAATAGTGTTTGCGTTCATTGCGTACATTTCTTTAACGTCAAATGAATCGAAGCTAGAGCAAAATGATACAGATCCTGAAAGTAGACTTGAACATACTCTAAGTCAGATAAAAGGCGTTGGACAAGTTGAAGTATATTTCCATTATGATAATACTACTACCTCAAACGCTGATAGCATGCTAAGTGATTACTTTCGTTCAAGTAGTAATGGAACTACAGTATCTGGTTTGCTCGTTGTATCGGAAGGGGCGTCTGAGCCAGCAATTAAAAAGGAGCTTTTAGAAACAATTAGTCGAGTAATGCAAATGCCTACTCACAGAATCATGATTGTACCGATGGAGAGTAAAGGAGATGAACAATGAAAGTAAAAAGAAGAACAGTATGGCTATTAACGCTATTAAGCTTAGCTGCCGTGATTTCAGTGTATTATGTATTTGAACCAAATCGTGATGTGGATCTGTTAACGGTGTTCACAGATGGCACATTAGAGGAAACATCATTATCAGGGGTAGAAGAAGAGGTAGCAAGTACAACACCAACATATTCCGAAAGCCATTTATTCGAAGAAATGAGAATGGAAGTTAGCAATGAGCGTAGCCAATTACGTGAACAATTAACACAAAAAATTGCATCTGAAGACTATACAGCTGAAGAGAAAAATGAAGCATTTAATGAAATGAATCAATTAATTGAACTTGAATCTTCTGAAGCAATGCTTGAAATGTTAATCGAATCATTAGGTTACTCAGATGCTTTAGTGAGAGTAGAAGATGATAAAGCATTAGTATCAGTTTTAACAGATGAAATTTCAAAGCAACAAGCAAATGAAATCATTTACATTGTAAAATCAGAGATTGAAGATGTGAGTGAAGTAACGGTTAAACCTGAATCAAACCATTACTAAAAGATTAATACAATATAAAGTTGTTGCATAACAGAAAAGTGCGCAGTGCTTCGTTTACATACGAAAGCACTGTTTTTTTACGTTATTTAATTAATTTTGCAATAATGTATTTTAAAATGTTATAAAAAACTATAAAATGATAGATGTAACAAAAAAACTAAAGGGGTGTCCATATTGTTTAAAGTACAAGAATTACGTGAAATTATTAAATTAGTAGATGCATCATCAATTGATGAGTTTGTTTATGAACATGACGGTGCAAAAATTAAGTTAAAGAAAAATATTGAAGTTGTTACAGAAGTTGTGGCAGCTCCGAAGGCTCAAGTAGCTCCTGTTGTACAACAACCAGCTCCAGTTGCAGCGCCAACACCAGCTCCAGTTGTTGAAGTAACAGCAGCGCCAAAAGAAGAAGAGAATAAAACAGCTCAAACAAATGTTGACGAGTCTTTACATAAAATTACGTCTCCTATGGTGGGGACATTCTATCAATCTCCATCACCAGACGCAGCTCCTTACGTAAAAGTGGGAGATTCAGTAGGGGATGAATCAATCGTTTGTATCGTAGAAGCAATGAAGTTATTTAATGAAATTGAAGCAGAAGTTAAAGGTCAAATCGTTGAAGTGCTAGTAAAAGATGGCCAATTAGTTGAATACGGTCAACCATTATTCCTAGTAAAACCTGAGTAAGGGGTGTCTCACTATGAAAAAAGTATTGATAGCAAACCGTGGTGAAATTGCTGTACGTATTATTCGTGCTTGTAAAGAACTAGGTATTGAAACTGTTGCAGTTTATTCGGAAGCTGATGCTGAAGCACTTCACGTAAAATTAGCAGATGAAGCATATTGTATCGGACCTAAATTATCGAAAGACTCATATTTAAGTTTTCCAGCAGTATTAGGAGTAGCACAAAAAACTGGTGTCGATGGAATTCATCCAGGATACGGCTTCCTTGCAGAAAATGCTGCATTTGCAGAAGCATGTGAAAATGCAGGAATTAAATTTATCGGCCCATCATCTGATGCCATTAAAATTATGGGTATTAAGGACGTCGCACGTTCTACGATGGAAGAAGCTGGAGTGCCTCTTGTTCCGGGTACAGGTATCGTTCCGGATATTGAAACAGGTAAACAATGGGCTGCAACAATTGGCTACCCTGTTATTATCAAAGCTACTGCAGGCGGTGGCGGTAAAGGAATCCGTGTTGCTCGTACGGAAGAAGATCTTGTTAAAGGAATTGAAATTACGCAAAAAGAGGCTGCTGCAGCATTCGGTAACCCTGGCGTATATTTAGAAAAATTCATCGAATACTTCCGTCACTGTGAAATTCAAGTACTAGCAGATTCATTTGGTAATGTGGTTCATCTAGGTGAACGTGATTGTACTGTACAACGACGTATGCAAAAATTAGTTGAAGAAGCTCCATCACCAGCACTTTCTTCTGAAAGACGTGCAGAAATGGGTGCAGCGGCAGTTAAAGCAGCACAAGCTTGTAATTATGAAGGTGCTGGAACAATTGAATTTATTTATGACTATCAAGCTGATAAGTTCTATTTCATGGAAATGAACACACGTATTCAAGTAGAACACCCAGTAACGGAACTGATTACAGGTGTTGACCTTGTTCAACAACAATTAAAAATTGCTTCAGGTGAAAAATTACCATTCACTCAAGATGATATTAAAATTAATGGTTGGGCAATTGAATGTCGTATTAATGCTGAAAATGCATTTAAAAACTTCATGCCTTCGGCTGGTAAAGTAACAAACTACATTGCTCCAGGTGGAAATGGCGTACGTATTGATTCGGCAGTATATCCTGGATATACGATCCCGCCTTATTATGATTCAATGGTAGCTAAATTAATTGTTCATGCGGATACTCGTGAAGAAGCAATTGCTAAAATGAATCGTGCGTTAGGTGAATTCTTTATTGAAGGTGTTCATACAACAATTCCATTCCATGAAGCATTAATGAATAACGAAGTATTTATTTCGGGTGACTTTAATACAAAATTCTTAGAAGAAAACGATATTTTAAATGTTAAAGGAAACGAAACAGTCGTAGCAAAATAATTAAAAGTGTAGATAAAGTCTGAATATGACTTTGTCTACACTTTTTCTTTTTCATAAATAGTCAGAATCTACATATTAAAAGATTGCTTCATAAAGGTATGTCTCCATATACAAACTTCTTAAACTACTCTACTCTTGCATTTTTCTTTCTAAAAGATAGGTTAATTTTTCGGCTATATATTCAGGGGGGTGAGGCATCTCGTGATCTATCCAGTTTTTAATAACTCCAATATAAGCAGATGCAATAAAGCTATTTACAATATCTGTAGGAACTACTCGTTCATTCTCATTGGTGAGCTTAAGTGTACGTCTTCGATCAATTGATGTGTTTAGAATATCTAATAATTGCATGAGGAATTTTGAAGACCCTTTTCGACTAAAAATAGTTTTATAGAAAATATTATATTTTTTTACATGCAGGAAAATAGATAGATTTAACTCGTAAGTAGAAGGTGAATGGGAAGAAGTTGAACCTTTAGTATTTATAATATCTTCGAATTCTCTTAAAATCTCTTCTGCTATTTTATCTACAAAATCATACTTGTCTCGGTAATGTGAATAAAAAGTTGCGCGGTTTATATCAGCACGATTTGTAATATCTTGAACTGTGATTGATTGAAAATCTGTTTCCTGGATTAAAGATGCGAGTGCATTTCTCAAATGTTGCTTAGTTTTTTTAGTTCTACGGTCAAGTGGCTGCGCTGAACTCATAAAAATGAACCTCCATATTAAGATTGTGATAATATTATACAACAAATTTTACTTATCTGTTGATTAAGCAACGGATGACAAGATTTTAATGGTTGTTCCTACCTATTATGCAATTTATAATTACTAAATGTAAATTTATTCATTTAATGTAGATTAAAACAATTATAATTAAATTTTGTTTTCTTAGACAATTTAAAGTGTTTAATTTTTCGTATGATATAAATTCATGCGATTTCTTTTTATTATTCAGAAATATTTGTCAAAAGATAGACTCTACAATAAATGAATAAGTGGTAATTAATTCAGATTATAAATTAGAGGTGGAAAGATGAAAAAAAAGATTATCTTAGTAGTACTTCTAGTTCTATTCGTTATTAGTGGAGGTACCATTGGATATTACTACTATTATCAAGGAACTCATTATGTTAAAACAGAGGATGCTAGACTTGCAGGTGAACAATACAAGGTGATGGCACAAATCTCTAGTAAAGTGACTAGTTTTGCAGTAGATGAAGGAGAAATTTTGGCAAAGAATGAAGCAATTGCAGAACAAGATGTTGCTAATATTGATGCAAGTATGATTAGTAAATCCGTTATTCGTGCACCTATTGATGGAACAGTTATTAAGTTGTTAAATAATGAAAACGATTTTGTTGCTGCAGGAACACCGGTGGCACTGATGATGAATATGGATGAGCTTTATATTTCAGCTAATATTGAAGAAACCGAAATTCAAAAAATTAAAGTTGGACAAGAGGTTGATATTACAGTTGATGCTTTAGATGGTGCTCCAATCTCCGGAAAAGTAAGAAAAATTGGAGAAGGATCAAATTCAGTATTTTCATTAGTTCCTGCAGTTAATACAAGTGGGAATTTTAGTAAAGTAACACAATTAATACCGATTGAAATTGCTATTGCTAAACCAGCGGATATGAGACTTATTCCAGGAACAAATGTTGTTATAAAAATCCACATTAAGTAAGGGGAGGGGTTCATATGTCGACAACAACTGCTGTTCCCGCTCCTTCACATGATACTTCATCTAAAGAACGTTGGCTTGCATTAATTGCCATAATAGTTGGTGCGTTTGTAGCCGTACTAAATAACAGTTTGATTAATGTGGCTATTCCAAGTTTGACAACTGAATTAGGATCAACGCAATCTACAATTCAATGGGTTCTGACAGGATATATGCTAGCTTCAGGTGTCATTGTTCCAATTGTGGGGTTTATGGAAGAACGAATTGGTTATAAAAAGTTTTTACTTGTCGCTCTAGGCGTTTTTACACTTGGAACAGTGTTTTGTGCTATTGCTTGGAATGATACCTCATTAATTGCTGCGCGTGTTATTACAGGATTAGGTGGAGGAATTATAGGACCACTAAGTATGACAGTGATTTATAAAATAATGCCACGAGAACAAATTTCAGTAGCTTTAAGTTTATGGGGAGTTTCTGCCATGGTAGCTCCAGCGATTGGTCCTACCTTAAGTGGATATTTGATTGAATGGTTTAACTGGCGATTTTTATTTATCATTTGTGTACCGATCGGTGCAATTGCTTTTATCGCTGTTTGGGTATTACTGAAAGAGCCAAAAAAACAACAAGCAAAGCCATTTGATGCGTTAGGCTTTTTCCTTGCCGCAACTTTTGCTGGGACACTTTTATATGCACTTAGTAGTGGGCAAAAAGAAGGTTGGGGATCATTTGAAATAGTATCATTATTTTATATTTCTTTTTGGTCACTCGTTTTTTTAATCTATGTAGAATCAAATACGGAAAATCCCGTCATTGATCTTTCCCTTTTTAAAAATTTCACTTTTATGGTAAGTAACATTATTTCATCACTCGTTATGGTTGGTTTGATGGGAGCTATGTTCATTTTACCTTTGTTCCTTCAAAATATACAAAAAATGACTCCTATTGATACAGGGCTATTAATGATGCCACAGGCGATTTGTATGGCGGTTACAATGCCAATTGCAGGGAAATTATTCAATAAAACAGGGCCAATTCCATTGGGGCTTATTGGATTAACATTAATGGCAACAACTACATATAAATTAGCCTTTATGACGCCTGAGACGATGCATAGTTGGATGATTCCAGTTTTGATGCTCCGTGGTATTGGTACAGGACTTTGTATGATGCCGATTTCTACAGCAGGAATGAATGCGGTCGCTCCGCATTTAGTTGGGAAAGCATCGGGTTTATCCAATTTAATGCGTTCAGTCGCATCATCTATGTGCATTGCCGTATTTACATTAATTATGCAGCAACGGACAGCCCTACATTTACAAGAAATCTCGGGGTCTATTTCAATTGAGAAGGCACAAGAAGCCCAATTAATCTATGGTTCTAGTTGGAGCAGTAGTCTTTCAAGTATTATGCAAGTACAAGCAGCATCAAGAGGAATGACTGATGTATTCTATATAGCTTCTATGACATTATTTATATGCATTCCATTAGTCTTGATTTTAAGAAGAAAGAAACCCGAAAAACAAATTACTGAAACATTTAATGAGAAGGGGGATTCTAATGAATCATAAAGTAGAATATAAGATAGGAGTTCTTTTTGTCAGTACCTTATTACTACTAACTGGATGTAGCGGTAGCAAAAGCACAGAATCAGCTTTTAACGACGAAGCAGTAGTTTCAGTTGAAGTAGAACATGCAAAAAAAGAACTTGTTGCAACAGGGAATGTTTATTCCGGTGTAATTCAACCTAAAGAAGAGGTAACAATCGTACCAAAATTTGCTGGTAAAGTTGTAGAAATGGAACTTGAAGTAGGGGATGTTGTAAAAAAAGGCGATGTTTTATTAAAGCTTGACGATAAAGATCTACAAAACGCTTTAAAACAAGCAGTTGCTGCTGAATCGGCTGCTACTGCAAATGTGAAATCAACAGCTGCTAGTGTTGAATCGGGAGTAGTTCAATCGGAAAGTGGTGTTGTTCAAGCAAAAGGTAATATGGTTCAAGCAGAAACGAGTATGATTCAGGCTGAAAATGGTGTTACACAAGCGCAAAACGCAGTAACAAAAGCAAAAAACGCTATTGAAGATAATAATGTAGCACTAGAGAAAGCAGAAAGTATTTTAAATGATACGAAAACAAATTTTGACCGAATGAAGAAATTATTCGACCAATCATTAGTTTCCAAAGTTGAGTATGAACAAAGTGAGTTGGCACTTAAATCTGCTCAATCTAGTTATGAGAGTTTAAAAATAGCTGGTAAAAATGCTCAGGCAACATTAGAAAATGCACAAAAATCTCTTGAAGCAGCAAAACAAACTTATACAAAAACAACTGAGGGCTATAACACAATTAAAGAGGGCTATGCAAACGCAGAAAAATTAGTAAGTATTTCCCAAAGTTCGGCAGCGGTCGAAGCAAGCCAACAAGCATTAGAACAGGCAAAAGTAGCAGTTGAAATTGCGCAGAGTAATTTAGGTGATGCAGTTCTAACTTCGCCTATTAATGGTATTATTGCATCTAAGAATATAAATGTTGGTGAAAGAGTGTCAGCCCAAAGTACAGTTTTAACAATTGTTGATTTAGAAACAGTGAAAGTTTTAACTTATATACCTGCAAGTGAAATTAATAACATTCATGTAGGTCAGCAAGTTCAGTCCCAAACATTATCTTTCGACTCAACAACAGTAGGAAAAGTAAAAACAATTAGTCCAATAGATGAGGAAGGAAAAGGATATCCAGTAGAAATTGAAATTCCTAATCCAGATTTACTTTTGAAATCAGGAATGCTAGTAGATTTACAGTTTATTGATGAAGATGCAAAAGAGGAAATACTTGTTCCTGCAACAGCTGTTTTGGATGAAAAAGGAAAATCATTTGTATTTGTTGCGATAGGTGAGCATCCGGAAAGAAAAGAAGTAGAGACGATTGAAAAAATTGGATCAAAGGTTGTAGTAAAAGGTGGAATTAGTGAGGATGATCTCATTATTACTAAAAATACTTCAATTCTTTCGTCAGACACATTAATTACTTATTAAAACACTTATTCTATTAAATGAGTAATTGCTATTATCAAAACTTCTTATTTACTTAGATAAGAAGACTACAAACAAACCTTCCACGGATTGTGGAAGGTTTGTTTGTGTGGAGGCGAAAAGCGTGAGTTAATTTTGTTCGCGTAATATACTTAATATATATATTGGAAGGGGAGAGCGTTGTGTTACCAAAATTATCTGTATTAGATTTAGCGCCGGTATTAGAAGGAAAAGATATTACAGATTCCTTTCAAAATAGTCGTGCTTTAATACAACATGTTGAAAAATTTGGCTATCACCGATATTGGGTTGCGGAACATCATAATATGCAAGGTATTGCTAGTTCAGCAACAGCTATATTAATTGGTTATTTAGCAGGAGCAACAAGTACGATTCGTGTTGGGGCAGGAGGAATTATGTTACCAAATCATGCACCCCTAGTAGTCGCCGAACAGTTTGGAACTTTAGAATCCATGTATCCGGGTAGAATTGATTTGGGATTAGGACGAGCTCCTGGATCGGATATGTTAACTGCGCGTGCCTTACGTCGTGATGATAGAGGTGCTTATGAGTTCGACCGATTAGTCCATGAACTTCGGGAATACTTTGAAGATGTTGAAAGACCTGTAATAGCAGTGCCAGGAAAAGGAATTAATATACCTATATGGCTATTAGGTTCTAGTTTGTATAGTGCTCAATTGGCAGGACAACTTGGGCTACCATACTCATTCGCAAGCCATTTCTCACCAGATTTATTAGATGATGCACTAAATACCTATAGAAGGAACTTTAAACCTTCTACAGTTTTAGATCAACCATATGCAATGATGGCTATTAATGCATTCGTGGCAGAAACAGATGATGAAGCAGAATTTTTAGCTAGTACACTTTTCCAACAGTTTTTAGGTATGATTAAAGGAAAAAGAGGGAAAACACAACCTCCTAGAGATATGACTAATCTTTGGAATAAGCAGGAAAAGAATACGGTATTACAACAATTAAAATATACGATTTACGGTTCACCCGAAACGGTATACCGAAAGTTAGTTGATGTAATCCGTGACAGACAAGTTGACGAAATCATTGTAAATAGTGCGATTTATGACCAAGAAAAAAGAAGAAAATCTTATGAATTGCTTGCTAATGTTTGGAAAGGTTAAATTAGAATTTAATATTCCTTCTATTCGGCAGTGTGCATAAAATCGTGTATAATAATCAGTAAATGAAGGTCCTTGTAAAATCTGTTAATTTTGGAAGGCAACTCTTAAGTAACAGATTTGCGAAGAAAGAAAGGATGAATGAAATGGCTGAAAAAGTAGCTAAGTCTTTTGTACAACCAACACCTTCCGGGAAAGAAGAGTTAGGAAAAATTGAAGTGGCTCCAGAAGTAATAGAAGTCATTGCAGGTATTGCAACGACAGAAATTGAAGGGGTAGCTGCAACAAGAGGGAATTTTGCCTCAGGAGTAGCTGAAAAGTTCGGTAAAAAAGTTCACTCTAAAGGTGTAAAAGCAACAATTACGGAAGACGGCATCATAATAGAAGTTTATTGTTCAGTAAAATATGGATATTCAATTCCTAAAGTTGCAAAAGAAATTCAATCTGTGATACGCCAAGCAATTTACAATATGACTTCGATTGATACGAGTGAAGTCAATGTTCACATTACGGGAATTCAATTTGAAACGACAAACGAAGACTAATCAAATATATAATTTTAAACCTCTACCGTTATGGAAGAGGTTTTTTTATTATAAGAAATATTATTTATATGTTGCACTTTCTATATTAATAAAACGATCATTTTCATAAAAAAACGTATAAAGACAATAAAACTAATCAAACTAAAAACGTAATTTAATACAAGTGAGGGAGGCTTTTTTATGGTTAAAAATCGTCCAAATCCAGATAATCGTTCTGATAACGTTGAGAAATTACAAGCAATGGTTAACAACACTTTAGAAAACATTGAAGCAGCAGAAGAAACAGCAGAATTCGCAGGTCCAGAAGAACGTCAAAAAATTAAAGCAAAAAATGAAAGACGTAAACAATCATTAAACGGATTTCGTGAGGAAATAAAAGACGAAGCAAGTAAACGTTAAAATTAACATAAGCAATAATGGAGTATGTCCAATGGGGCATACTCTTTTTGTTGTAATACTATTTCTTCTGCATTGTAGGAATTATGAAGGAACATATTGAATGTTAAACAAGTATATCGTCAAATTTATTCCTAGATTGGAAGGATGGGGGAGAATATTAATGGAAAAATATATATTATCACTAGACCAAGGAACAACGAGTTCCCGTGCTATTGTATTTAATAAAGATGGCCATGTAGAGCATGTATCACAACGGGAGTTTAAGCAGTATTTTCCCCATGCTGGTTGGGTAGAGCATAATGCGAATGAAATTTGGAGTTCGATTTTATCTGTCATCGCTACAGTTCTATCAGAAAAGAATATTCATGCAGAACAGATTGCAGGGATTGGTATAACAAATCAACGAGAAACTACAGTTGTTTGGGATAAGAATACTGGTGAACCTATTTATAACGCAATTGTGTGGCAATCACGGCAGACAGCTGATTTGTGTGAACAATTAATTAAGGACGGATATAATGAGTTGGTTCGTGAAAAAACAGGTCTATTAATTAATGCATACTTTTCAGCCACGAAAGTGAAATGGATTTTAGATCATGTTGAAGGTGCAAAAGAAAAAGCATTAAATGGCGAATTATTATTTGGAACAATAGATACTTGGGTTATTTGGAAATTAACAGAAGGCAAGGTTCATGTAACTGACTATTCTAATGCCTCCAGAACGTTACTATACAATATTTATGACCTTAAGTGGGATAAAGAATTACTCGAAATATTCGACATTCCTGGCTCCATGCTCCCTGAAGTACGACCTTCTTCTGAAATATATGGAACAGTTTCCAAAAAGCACTTCTTTGGTGTAGAAGTACCAATTGCAGGTATTGCAGGTGATCAACAAGCAGCACTCTTTGGCCAAGCATGTTTTGAAAAGGGAATGGTGAAAAATACATATGGCACGGGATGCTTTATGTTGATGAATACTGGCGAAAAAGCAGTTCCATCACAAAATGGTCTTTTAACGACAATTGCCTGGGGAGTTGATGGCAAAGTAGAATATGCTCTTGAAGGAAGTATATTTGTTGCAGGGTCAGCCATTCAATGGTTACGAGATGGATTGCGAATGTTCCGAAACTCTGATGAAAGTGAAAGATATGCAGAAAAGGTGAAGAGTACAGAGGGAGTCTATGTTGTACCTGCCTTTGTTGGTTTAGGTACTCCGTATTGGGACAGTGAAGTGCGCGGTGCTGTATTTGGACTAACAAGAGGTACATCTAAAGAACATTTCATACGTGCAACACTCGAATCGTTAGCTTATCAAACTAAGGATGTTTTAGATGCAATGAAAGTAGATTCTGGCATTTCACTTAAATCTTTACGAGTTGATGGAGGTGCAGTAAAAAATAATCTATTAATGCAATTCCAATCAGATCTATTAAATGTTCCCGTAGAAAGACCAGCAATCAATGAAACAACTGCGCTTGGGGCTGCCTATTTAGCAGGTCTTGCAGTAGGTTTTTGGGAAAATAAAAATTCTATTGCATCCCATTGGAACTTGGACCGCCAATTTGAACCCAAAATGCCAAACGAACAACGTGATCATTTGTACGCTGGATGGAAAAAAGCTGTATACGCAGCGCAAGCATTTAAATAAACAATAAAACACTGGATTCAGCCAGTGTTTTATTTTGCTTTCTTGTTACATCATGAGGTTAAACTGCTAATTTTATTTCTATTTTTCGAAAGTTGGTTTGAAGTTATGTGAGAACAGCTAAAATGTGTTATTATAGGAGTCAATGCTACTGAAGAAGGAGATTTTTACATGAAACGACATGAAGCGCGCCAAAAAGCGTTGCAAGTACTGTTTCAATTAGACAACATTGAATTAACTGTCGAAGAAGCAATCGGACACGTATTGGGCGAAGAGGAATCTGATTCATTCTTTGAGGGGTTAGTTAACGGTACTATGGAAAAGAAAGAGGAAATCGATGCAGTACTTGCAGAAAAACTTGAAAATTGGTCACTCAGTCGATTACCAAAAATTGAAAGAACAGTATTACGACTAGCACTTTATGAATTACTTTACATGGAGGAAACTCCAAATCGAGTTGTTCTAAATGAAGCAATTGAGCTTTGCAAAACGTTCAGTGATGAAAAGTCAAGTAAGTTTGTAAACGGTGTGCTATCGAAATTTACAGAGTAATAAGAACCAAAACACTTGAGTAAGAATATGTACTTTGACTGTCATTTGTTTTTTGTCCTTGTGGCAGTCTGATTATTGGAAGGGGTCAGAAAAGACATGGCAAGTGGAATTATTAACGGAAAAGAAATTGGTCAAGAAATTAGAAAATCAGTTGAACAAAGAGTAACACATTTAAAAGAACAAGGTATTACTCCTGGACTAGCAGTAATTCTTGTTGGTGAAAATCCAGCTTCACAAACTTATGTTAGAAATAAACAAAAATCATGTGAAGCAATTGGAATTTTTTCTGAGTTAATAAAGTTACCTGCTGAAGTTACTGAAAATGAATTATTAGAACAAATCCGTTCATTAAATAGTCGTGAAGATATCCATGGGATCTTAGTTCAACTTCCTCTACCAAAACATATCAATGAAGACGAAGTTATAGCTACAATTTCACCAGAAAAAGATGTGGATGGCTTCTCGCCAGTAAGTGTAGGGAAAATGATGTTGGGTCAAGAGACATTCTTACCTTGTACTCCTTTTGGTGTAATGAAACTGTTAGAGTATACAGGAATCGAAGTTGCTGGAAAACATGCGGTAGTTGTAGGGCGCAGTCATATTGTTGGAAAGCCAATGGGACAACTACTACTTCAAAAAGATGCAACTGTTACATATACGCATTCAAAAACAAAAGATCTACCAAGTATTACTAAACAGGCAGATATTCTAATTGCTGCAGTTGGACGCCCTAATTTTATTACAAAAGAACATATAAAAGAAGGCGCTGTAGTTATTGATGTTGGTATTAATCGTGATGAAAACAATAAGTTGATTGGTGATGTAAACTATTCAGATGTTGATGGTACTGCATCATACATAACTCCAGTCCCTGGCGGAGTAGGTCCTATGACAATTACGATGCTACTATTCAACACAGTACAATCTGCAGAGAAAGCATTAACTAAAGCTCAAGCTAAATAATAATAAAGTAATTTAGGGACATTGCCATATTTTGTATAAGGCTCTGCTCCTCTAGTTGTTTATTGATTATCCAGTGGAGGTATCCAAAGAAAATAGGATATCTCCTTTTTTAGTTAAGTTAAGTTCATTTTCAAATTATTTCTGTGCGTAATTCGAATATTACCTATATCAAAGGTTTTTTCTTCTTGGTATTGGAGAGAAATGTTAAAATAAGTTTGTTGTAAACTTCATGAAAATATAATAGAAGGAGTCATATGTAAAAATGACAACGTCTTCTTATTTAACGGTAAAAGCACTAACAAAATATATTAGAAGAAAGTTCGATGCTGATCCACATTTACGAGATGTTTTTGTAAAGGGTGAACTGTCGAATGTAAAAATACATAGTTCTGGGCATATTTACTTTACCTTAAAAGATGAAGCAGCCCGTATCACTGCAGCAATGTTTAGAGCAGATGCCCAAAAACTTAAATTTAAACCTGAAGAAGGAATGATGGTTTATATTAGGGGGTACGTCAATGTTTATGAATCTGCTGGAGCTTATCAACTATATGCACAAACGATGGAACCTGATGGGGTTGGTGGACTTTTTGTAGCCTTTAATCAATTAAAAGAAAAATTGCAACAAGAGGGTCTTTTTAATCCTAAGTTTAAACAACCGATTCCATTGTTTCCGAAAACAGTAGGTGTTTTAACTGCAACTACTGGTGCAGCAATTCGGGATATTTGCACGACAATTTCCAGACGATTCCCGCTTGCAGAAATTGTCATTTATCCAACTTTAGTACAAGGTCAAGGAGCTGCTTCCAATATTGCAAAAAACATTCAAATTGCAAACCATCAAGCAAATTGTGACGTTTTAATAGTTGGTCGCGGAGGGGGATCTATTGAAGATTTATGGGCCTTTAATGAAGAAATTGTTGCCCGGGCAATTTTTGAAAGTCGTATTCCAATTATCAGTGCAGTAGGACATGAAACAGATACAACAATTGCAGATTTTGTAGCTGATTTACGGGCACCAACTCCAACTGCTGCAGCCGAATTAGCAGTTCCAAGTCAGCAAGAATTATTTCAAAGAATAATGACGAGTAAATCTCAGTTACATCAAATGGTCACTGCCAAAATCAACTTTGAGCGTAGTCGGTTAAAAAAGCTTCAAAGTGCATATCCATTAGCAACACCGGAAAGGCTTTACCGACCTTTTACAGAAAAATTAGTGCAACTTGATTTGCAAATAGAGCGAGCATCCAAGCTTTATTTAATGAAAAAATCAAACGATTTACATAAGCTTGATGCATCAATTAAACTTTATTCACCTAAAAATGCGCTAACTTATTATGGAAAACAGTTAAACCAAACTACAAATAATTTAACAAGAGCAGTTTTAACAGCACTTCAACGTAATAAAGACACATTTTCTTCAAGAATCCGAACGCTTGAGGCACTTAATCCCCTGACGATAATGAACAGAGGATATACTGTAACATATAAAGAGGAAAAAGTAGTTAAATCTATAACACAAGTGTCAGTCGGTGATGAAGTATCAATTCATTTTCATGATGGTGAAGCAAGTGCGACAATTAATAACACGAAAGTAGAAAAGAAAGGGGAGTAGAGTAGCAGATGTCACAACAACAAACTTTTGCAGTTGCAATGTCCGAATTAGAAGAAATCGTACGTAAACTTGAGCAAGGAGATGTTCCTTTAGAGGAAGCCATTGATTTATATAAAAAAGGCATGGAGTTATCACAGTTTTGTCACGAGAAATTACAGAATGCAGAACAACAACTAATTTCAATTGTAAATGAAAATGGTGAAAAACAACCATTTGAACCTACAAACGGAGAGGGATCGCTATAATGACAAACTTCAAACAATTCATAGATGCACAAGTTCCTAAAATAGAAAATGAACTTTATCAACAAGTAGTAAAGATTGAAGCACCAGAACAATTGAAGGAATCCATGCTATATTCATTAAAAGCAGGTGGGAAAAGAATTCGCCCACTATTTGTATTAGCAGTTTGCGAAATGTTTAATAATAAACAACAAGAAGCTTATACAATTGGTGCTGCTGTGGAAATGATTCATACATATTCGTTAATCCATGATGACCTACCTAGTATGGATAATGACGATTTACGCCGCGGAAAACCAACAAATCATAAAGTATTTGGTGAGGCATTAGCTACTTTGGCTGGTGATGCGTTAAATACATTATGCTTTGGTCTGTTAGCTCGAATGGAAAATGTTCCAGCTGAAATTCGTCTGGAATTAATAAATCTAATGAGTATTGCCGCCGGAGCAGAAGGAATGGTCGGTGGGCAAGTTTTAGATATGGATGGAGAATCACGTCAGCTTAACTTAGCTGAACTAGAAAATGTTCATGTGAATAAAACAGGAGCATTACTTCGCTTTAGCATTGAGTCAGGTGCAGTTTTATCGAATGCGGAAAAAGCACACCGCGATGCTTTAGTTGAATATGCACACCATGTTGGTTTAGCGTTCCAAATACAAGATGATATTTTAGATATTTTAGGAACTTCCGAGCAATTAGGGAAAACAGCAGGTAAAGACTTAGAAAGCCATAAAAGCACATACCCAGCACTGCTTACACTAGAAGGTGCGGGGCAAAAATTATCCGAACATTATGAACTAGCACTTGCTGCATTATCAAAAATACAACTTGACACTACATTATTACGTGAAATTACAGAGTATATTGTTCACCGTAATCATTAAAAAGAGATATATTACTTTTGTGTCAGGGTTTACACTGTTATAATAGTAGGATATTTAGAAATTAGACAAGTTTTCATCATTCAGAAAGACTTAAACCAATATTGGTGAGTGGCAAATTTAGTAATGATAAGCTCTGTGGATGAATAAACAGTGTAATTTACGTTTAGTGAATAAAAATGAAAAGGTGTGTGAAGAGATGGATTTAAATAAAATTACTGGTCCATCCTTTTTAAAAAAATTAAATAGAAGAGAACTAGAAGCATTAGCACAAGAGATTCGAACGTTTCTAATCGAAAAATGCTCTATTACTGGTGGGCATATTGGTCCGAACTTAGGTGTGGTCGAATTAACGATTGCTTTGCATCGTGTTTTTAACAGTCCTACCGATAAATTTTTATGGGATGTTGGACATCAAGCATATGTGCATAAAATTTTAACAGGCCGTGCAAGTATGTTTGATACTCTTCGCCAATTTAAAGGATTGAGTGGGTTCCCAAAAAGATGTGAGAGTGAACATGATGAATGGGAGACAGGTCATAGTTCTACATCTCTATCTGCTGCAATGGGTATGGCAATTGCCCGGGACGTCAAAGGGGATAAGAATTATGTTGTTCCAATTATTGGTGATGGTGCATTAACTGGTGGTATGGCCCTAGAAGCGCTAAACCATATTGGTCATGAAAAAACGAACATGATTGTTATTTTAAATGATAATGAGATGTCGATTGCCCCAAATGTTGGTGCACTTCATAGTATTCTTGGTCGTCTTCGTACAGCAAAAGAGTACTCAAAGGCAAAAGAAGAACTCGAAGGTTTAATGAAGAAAATTCCAGTACTCGGTGGGAAAATGGCTCAAACGGCTGAAAGAGTAAAAGACAGTTTAAAATATTTAGTTGTTTCTGGCGTCTTCTTTGAAGAAATGGGCTTTAAGTATTTAGGACCAATAGATGGACATGACTTTGAGGCTTTAGAAAAAACATTAGAATATGCGAAAAAAGTAAATGGTCCAGTAATTGTTCATGTGATTACCAAAAAGGGTAAAGGCTATAAACCTGCAGAGGAAGATACTGTAGGGACATGGCATGGTACGGGCCCCTATAAAATGGAAACAGGTGCATTCCTAAAATCAAATGTGAAAGGTCCTGCATGGAGTAGCCTCGTTTCGGAATCAGTACGCAAACTTATGAAAACCGACCAGCGTATTGTTGCCATTACACCGGCAATGCCAGTTGGTTCTAAAATGGAAGGAATTCAAAAGGAATTTCCGAATCGTTTCTTCGATGTAGGGATTGCTGAACAACATGCCACAACGATGGCAGCAGGGTTAGCAACTCAAAATATGAAACCATTCCTTGCGATATACTCAACTTTCTTACAACGTGCTTATGATCAAGTATTACATGATATTGCACGTCCAAATTTAAATGTTTTTATTGGAATTGACCGAGCTGGTTTAGTAGGAGCAGATGGCGAAACACACCAAGGTGTATTCGATATCAATTTCTTACGCCATATTCCGAATATTGTCTTAATGATGCCAAAAGATGAAAATGAAGGGCAACATATGGTCAAAACTGCAATTGACTATAATGAGGGTCCTATCGCAATGCGATATCCACGTGGTAATGGTCTTGGTGTAGCGATGGATGAAGAAATGCATGCTCTTCCTATTGGTAGCTGGGAATTATTACGTGATGGACAAGATGCGGTAATTCTCACATTTGGAACAACAATTCCACTGGCCATGTCAGCTGCAGAGCAATTGGCATTAATAGGAATTGAAGTGAAAGTAGTGAATGCTCGTTTTATTAAGCCGATGGATCATGAAATGTTACATGATTTAATGGGAAAAAATATGCCAATTTTAACGATTGAAGAAGGTGTTCTTCAAGGCGGCTTTGGTAGCGCGGTATTAGAATTTGCACATGAACAAGACTATCATCATGTAAAGATCGAACGGATGGGAATACCAGATCAATTTATTGAACATGGTAGTGTAGATTTACTATTAGAAGAAATAAACTTAACAAAAGAAGATGCAGTTGCGCGTATACAAGAATTAGTGAGTACAAAAAAATTAGGAACGAAATCAGTATGACTAAACAACCAAAAGAACGTGTAGACATTTTACTTGTTGAGAGAGGTTTGTGTGAGACAAGAGAGAAGGCCAAACGATCTATTATGGCAGGACTTGTTTATTCTAATGAAACACGAATCGATAAAGCTGGAGAAAAGATAGCAATCGATGCACCTCTTCAAGTAAAAGGAAATCAATTAAAATATGTATCCCGCGGTGGGTTGAAACTGGAAAAGGCATTAGAAGTCTTTGATGTGTCCGTCGAGGGTAAATTAATGTTGGATATCGGTTCATCCACAGGCGGTTTTACCGACTGTGCGTTACAAAACGGAGCCAAGCATTGCTATGCATTAGATGTAGGTTCCAATCAACTTGCTTGGAAAATTCGCTCAGACGACCGTGTTACAGTAATGGAGAAAACGAATTTCCGTTATTCAAAACCAGAAGATTTTACTGAGGGTTTACCCGAATTTGCAACAATAGATGTTTCCTTTATATCATTGTCACTAATTTTACCGGTATTAAAAACGATTTTAATACCCGGGGGAGATGTCATTGCACTAGTAAAACCTCAATTTGAAGCAGGTAAAGAAAAAGTGGGGAAAAAAGGGATTGTTCGAGATCCTAAAGTTCATTTAGAAGTTCTAGAAAAAACAGGGCAAATGGCTACAGAAGTTGGGTTTGTTGTAAAAGCGGCATCTTATTCACCAATTACAGGTGGCGAAGGAAATATAGAGTTTCTATTTCACTTAAGTAACCCAAAAGATGGAGAGCAAATTGAATCATTCTCCAATTTTAGGGAGATTGTGGATGTAGCTCATAACGACTTAAAATAATTAAATAGTTTAAAAATGAATATTAAAAATTCACTTTTGAATAAATTACTTTTGAAAAATAACAAAAATTCTAGCCTTAATTGTATTGAAATATCTAGCCTTTTTAACTAAAAGAGGGGGTCTCTTCTTTCGAGACCCCCTCTTTTTCTTGTGCTTTAAGGATGAAAGTGTTAGTATAAATATACATATTTATTCATAAGAGGTGAACGGGATGACAAAAGGGCAACGCCATATGAGAATTCGTGAATTGATCACAAATAATGAAATTGAAACACAAGATGAGCTAGTAGAACGCTTAAAGGATGCGGGATACAATGTAACTCAAGCAACTGTATCAAGAGACATAAAAGAATTACACTTAGTAAAAGTTCCGTTACCAGATGGACGCTATAAATACAGTTTACCTGCGGATCAGCGCTTCAATCCTTTACAGAAATTACAAAGATCTTTATCTGATGCTTTTGTAAGTATTGACGGTGTTGCTCACTTTTTAATGTTAAAATCATTACCAGGTAATGGGAATGCGATTGCTGTTTTATTAGACCATTTAGAATGGAAAGAAATATTAGGGACACTTTCTGGTGACGACACGATATTAATTATTTGTCGTCGTGAAGAAGATCGTGAAATCGTAAAAGAACGAATTTTAGATTTACTATAAAATGGTTGAAAATCTACCGAAATTTTGGATAGATGACAATGATTAAGAGGTGTGTTGTTTGTTAAAAGAGATTAGTATACGTAACTTTGCAATAATTGATGACTTGACGGTAAATTTTTCTGAGGGTTTAACTGTTCTGACAGGTGAAACGGGTGCTGGAAAATCTATAATTATCGATGCAGTTCATCTGTTGGCAGGAGGACGTGCTTCGCAAGAATTTATTCGGCATGGAGCAAAAAGGGCAGAATTGACGGGACTGTTTCAAATTAATAATGAACACCATCCTATACACGAAAAACTTTTGGACACAGGGATTGAAATCGAGGAAGATACGGTTATACTACGTCGTGACATCAATGAAAAAGGAAAAAGTGTATGTCGTGTAAATGGTAAGCTTGTCCCACTATCTATATTAAGAGAAATTGGTTCAACTTTAATCGATATACATGGACAGCATGAAAATCAAGAATTGATGGATGAAAAAAGACATATCAATATGCTTGATTACTTTGCAGCAAATCAACTAGCACCAGTTAAAGATGCTTACAACCAAACCTTTGATTTATATAGAGAATTAAAAAAGGAAATTTCAACATTAAATATCGATGAACAGCGTACAGCACAACGAATTGATTTATATCAGTTCCAAATTAACGAACTAGAGGAAGCAAAATTAAAAGTTGGAGAAGAAGATGCTCTTCTAGATGAACGAAAACGACTTTTAAACTTCCATAAAATTTTTGAACGTGCGAATGTTGCATATGAGTCCATTTCAGGCGAATTAAAAGGCCTCGATTGGGTTGGAGACGCGATGAGTGCACTAGATGATATCGTAGCACTCGATGAACAATTTAAAGATGCTTCAGAAGCAGTAAATTCTTCTTTTTATGCATTACAAGATTCAGCACATCTTATAAAAAATATTTTAGATGATCTTGAATTTGACCCTGAAAGGTTAAATGATGTTGAAAATCGTTTAGCCCTATATCAAACAATGAAGCGTAAATATGGGTCTACTGTGGAAGAGATTTTAACTTATTATGAGAAGATTCAAGAAGAATTAAAACAACTTTTAAATCGTGATGAATCAATTCAGCGTTATGAACAAGAATTAATTCAGTTAGAAAATAAGCTGGAAGAGTTATCTAATGAGTTAACAATCATACGTAAACAATGTGCAGTTAAATTAAGTGAAGACATAATGACACAGCTTCGTGATTTACATATGGAAAAAGCCAAATTCATCGTAAATATTGAGCCATTAAAATCTTTTGATGTAAATGGAAAGGACTATGTGGCATTTTATATATCAACTAATGTAGGTGAGCCTCCAAAATCTTTACCTAAAATAGCTTCTGGTGGCGAATTATCAAGAATCATGCTTGGATTAAAAACAATATTTTCTTCTTCAGTTGGAATCACTTCTATTATTTTTGACGAAGTTGATACCGGCGTTAGTGGACGTGTTGCCCAAGCAATTGCAGAAAAAATAGCAGCAATTTCAATTCAATCTCAAGTTCTTTGTATTTCTCATCTACCGCAAGTTGCTGCAATGGCAGACCAGCACTATTTTATAAAAAAGAAAGTGGAAGATAATCGTACATATACAACTGTTAAAGACATTGATATGGATGAACGAATTGTTGAAGTAAGTAGAATGATGAGTGGTGCTGAAATTACAGATTTAACATTGCAACATGCTAAGGAATTAATCGATTTAGCTTATTTGCGAAAAAGTGAAATGAAAATTAAAATTTTATAAATAATATGAAAATCGCCGACAAATACTAAATATATGGATTTGTCGGCAATTTTTTTCCTTTTGAAAAAGAACCTTGTACAAAAACTCAGTATTCTCAGTAACATGAACTCTTTTTGGAATTGATTTTTGATATTACGACAAATATTTACCTCTCATTAATGATGTGAAATTGACACATAGTAATGTTACTAAATCTGAAGGAGGTGGACTATGAAATGCCATTCGCGTAATTTGTTGACGTTGTTGTTGCTAACTGTTTTTCTTTTAACCCCAACTACATTTGCTGCCGCTAAAAAATTAATACCAATGGGTGAATCAATCGGAATACAGTTAGAATTACCATTTGTTTACGTGGCACATGATGTATTACTCCCAAATGGACAATGGCTCAAAAAAGGGGATATTATTACTGAAGTAAACAGTGAACCAATTAATTCAGTAGAAAAAGTCGAACAAAATTTATCTGGAAATCAATTGACTTTTACAATTGAGCAGAAATCTCAACCTCGTGAAATTAAACTTACGAATGAACAAGCAAATAACATCCTCCCTTTTTTAAAGGATGAAACAGATGGCATTGGAACGTTAACATTTATCGATCCGGAGTCAAACCAATATGGTGCACTTGGCCATCAAATAATAGATGGTGTTTTGAACGAACCACCAGAATTTACTACTGGTTCTATTTTTTTAGCCTCTATTGAACAAATCAAAAAAAGTACACCAGGCCAACCAGGTTATAAAATCTCAGTAATTGATAAAGATAACATTCGACTAGGTAATGTCAAATCAAATGAGTTGTACGGTATTTTTGGGAATTGGGAAACCAATATAAGTGAAAGATTACGTGAACCCATTGAAATTATGCAGGAAGATGAAATGAAATTAGGTAAAGCAGAACTCTTTACTGCAATTGAAGGCTCTGAAGTCGAAGCGTTTGAAATAGAACTCACTAAAATAGAAGAGAATTTTCTGCAATTTGTTGTAACGGATAAAGAACTATTAGAAAAAACGGGCGGCATTTTACAAGGGATGAGCGGTAGTCCAATTATTCAGAATGGGAAATTTGTTGGTGCTGTCACGCATATGTTTGTTGAACAACCATCTAAAGGTGCAGCAATTTCCGTAACCGAAATGTTAAAAAAATCACCTAATTAAGGAATAAAAGACTACACTGAACAAAGGGTGTAGTCTTTTATTCATTTTTTTATTAAAATAAGATTATCGTAATAAAGTCTTAATAAGACTATAGCTAATTTTGTCGATAAAGAAGTTATTTGTGTTACTACTGAATTATTTTTAATATTTAGAAAGGTTTTTCAATTGATATGTCGAAAATATCTTTGTCGAGGTGTAAAAAAACTGTGGCAATTATGGTTAACACATACAAATAAGTAGAATTCTAGATTATAAAATAAAAGGGGGAATTTTTTTGGCGAAAGTAAAAGTGGCAATTGCCGATGATAACAGAGATTTAGTGAGAACAATGGAGGAATATTTTGAAGGTCATTCTGAAATTGAAGTAGTAAGTACAGCTCCAAATGGTAAATTGTGTCTTAAAATGCTAGAAGAACATCACCCAGATGTTTTACTTTTGGATATTATCATGCCACATTTAGATGGCTTAGGTGTTTTAGAGGCAATGTATAGAGATGGTCAGTTCTCAAATACTCAAGTCATCATGTTAACTGCATTTGGACAAGAAGATGTCATGAAACAGGCTGTAACATATGGTGCATCATATTTTATGCTAAAGCCTTTTGAATTCGATCAATTAGTGCAAAAAATATTACATTGTGCTGGACATAAAACAGAAGCTCCAAAACGTCAAAGTATATTACAACCTGAAGTTTCAGCAAAAGTTAATCAACGTCAGCTAGACACGACAATTACTGCAATAATAAAAGAAATTGGTGTACCTGCACATATTAAGGGATATTCTTATTTAAGAGAAGCCATTCAAATGGTTTACTATGATATCGAATTATTGGGTTCGGTAACGAAAATTCTGTACCCAGAAATCGCTAAAAAATTTGGGACAACGCCTTCCCGTGTGGAACGTGCAATTCGACACGCAATAGAAGTTGCTTGGAATCGTGGAAACTATGAATCTATTTCACAAATGTTTGGTTACACAGTCCACCATTTAAAATCAAAACCAACAAACTCTGAGTTCATCGCGATGATCGCAGACAAAATTCGTATTGAACTTGTTGCTTCTTAAACGTTAGTATCACTAATCTGAATCACTTTTGTTTTGGATTAATAAAGACAGCTGTTTTGTATGAACCTTTCAGCAATATTATTTAAAAAAGGCCATATTTTTTAAATGAAAGTGTACTTAATCTTTGAATACAAAGATTAAGTACACTTTTTTTGTTGAAAAATAATAATTAAAAATTATTAAACTATATTCCTAAAGTAATAGGCTTTCTTTCTAAATATCTATTGTTTGTTACGAATAGAATAAGTCAAATGCTAATTTTTAAGCATTTTACTAATAATGGTGGAGGTGAATTTATTTGAATATTAACTGGAAAGTTCGATTACAACACCGTCAATTTTGGCTTTCTATCATTTCTTTGCTAATAATTTTGGCAAATCAAGTTGGAGCACTATTGGGGTATGACATTACCTTTATTAGTGAACAGGTTGAAGAAATTTTAGGAACAGTATTAATGATTTTTGTAATGGCAGGGATTGTTGTTGACCCTACAACTGAGGGGATGTCTGATAGTAAGCAGGCCTTGACCTATAAGAAACCAAAATCGAAAAAATAAAAAAATAAATATAAATTACAATTTATAAAAATACCTCTTTAAGAAGAATTCGTGTAAATCTGTAAATATAGAACTAGCCAAACCTCACAGCTCGTTTTGAGGTGAAACGAAAACTGGGGCTGAGACTTTATCTATGGACTAGCGAATTCTTTCCTTTTTTTAAAGAACTTCATATAGCATAAGTAAAATACTTATAATGACTATGCAACAAATAATACTAATCAATCATTAACCATTTGGTATACTAAATTAATGTAGGGGGTGTTTCTAGGTGATGATTTTTATTAATCAGTTTGTAAAGTTAACAGAAAGTGATGAGAAAGTATACATACAAACCTTGAAGACAGGACTATCATTAAAAGAGTTTGAGTTTATTTTAAGACAATACCCAAGAATAAAACTAACTCATTTTTTATTACTAAAAAATTCACTATTAAAGGAAATGGATCAACCCGCACAAATTGGTGAATGGTTACCTGTTTGTGAAATCGATATTTCAAAAGATGGAATGACAGCCTCTATCATTGTTCATGATACAATTAATACAATCCAAAATAATATAGTAAATATAAAGCAACAAATTAAGGATGTCCTTAAGGAAAATCATATAATACATGGAATTAAAGAACTCGATGTAGGCAGCTTAATAACAGGTAAACCATACGAAATAGCTGTTGGCACACAACCTGTAAAAGGTAATGACGCAAAAGTAGAGTATTTAGAAATTCCAGAACGTAAACCAGTTATTAGGGATGATGGACGAGCAGACTTTTTTGATATGAATTTTATTTTTGAAATAAAGGAAGGTGCTTGGTTAGGCGAAAAAACACCAGCCAGTGAAGGGATAGAAGGAATTGATATATTTGGAAATCCAGTAACTGCTCCTCCGGGTAAAGATGTACCAATTAAATTTGATCCGCACTCTGCTTACGAAGTTGAAGAAGATGGAAAAATAGTAATTCGTGCAAAAACAACTGGTGTCGTTGAGCATCGCCAAGGGTTTATTTCAGTAAACAGGCATTTACCAATAGTAGGTGATGTTGGAATTGAAACCGGAAATATTCAATTTGACGGTTCTATTTCTATCCATGGAACGGTGCAAAATGGTTACTCAGTGACAGCAAATGGCGATATTTCAATTGAAGGAATAGAGGGGGTAACAGGAGCTAAATTAATTCACTCTATAGAAGGAGATATTTATATTCGTGGGGGGATTTTCGGAAATAATGAAACGAAAGTAATTGCGGGTGGAAATATATTTGTGAAACATGTAAATGATGCTAAATTATCAGCAGGAAATGAAATAATTATAGGTTCCTACTCTTTAGGTTCAAATCTTGAGGCCTCAAAAATTCTAGTTGATGAACGGAAAGGAAAAATCATTGGTGGAAAAGCTGTTGCGTTAAATACAATTGTCACAGCAATTGCAGGCAATCATTTAGAGCGAAGAACAGAATTAATTATTAATAATTCAAATAAGAAAAAAGCACTTGAAGTTATTCAAGAAAAAGCAGCAAACTTAAAAATTATTCATGAAGAAATCATTCAATTGTCAACTCATCTCAATCCATTAATACAATATAAAGAACAGCTTACAGGGCAACAACTTGCTGTAGTTGATGAAAAAATACAATACTTAAACAATTTGAAGAATAGTTCCGAAAAATTAGATCTAGAAATTAAGGATTTAATGAAGGACTATCAACAGGTTGGGAAAGAGAAAATAGTTGTTAAGAAGGAAGCTTTCCCCGGTACTTTTATTGACATTGGGGGGAAATCTTCTCATTTAACTAAAAAGCAGAAAGGTACATTCCTTATAGAATTTGGAGAGTTGAATGTTTAATGAATCAAAATATTCCTATTTTTGCACACCGTGGTGCATCTGCCTATGCAGTGGAGAACTCATTTAAAGCATTTTTAAAAGCAAAACAGCTCGGTGCTAATGGAATTGAGCTCGATGTACAATGTACGGAAGATGAAGTTTTAGTTGTATTTCATGATTTAAATTTGTTTCGTCTTACAGGAGTAAGTAAATTAATAACAGATTGTACGGAAGAGGAATTAAAAAATTATCCAATAGGTAAGCCAATTTTAAGGCATTTTTCATCTCAGAGAATTCCGAAATTGTTAGAAGTAATTGAATGGGCAAATACAAATCAATTTCCACTCAATATTGAACTGAAAGAATCTTTAGAAACAAATAGAGCACTTTTAAAAGATTTATTATATAAATTGACATTACCTAAGGGAAGTCATTTTTCTTCGTTTCATGAAGAATTACTAAAAGAGGTTAAAATGCAACGACCGGATTTTGAAACGGCGATTTTAGTAACAAAAAAATTTGATTGGAACAATTTATCAACTTATTCACATATAGACTCAATTCACGCACATAAAAGGTATTACAAAGAGGAATATTTACAGCAATGTGAAGATGCAAAAAAAGGTATCCGTTTTTATTCAATAGATGGAATGGAACCCTTTTTATTCGATCCACATTCATCTGTCATTGGTTGGATTACGGATTATCCAGATCGCCTAGTAAAAATACAGAAAAAACTACAAAAATAAGACGTTCAACTACAGGAAAACTCGTCCCTGAGATTGAACGTCTATTTATATACCATAAAGAAACGGTAACTCATTAAATTCACAATTTTTTGCTTTCTGCGATAATTCGAGGTAAAGTTGTTGGAAATCTTCATTAAGTCAAAATTCAATCAAGTGCATCGTAAAAGTATCACTATATTTTCTCCCCAGATTCGATTAAAACTCAAGTAAACAAAATAGGTCTTGGAATAAAAGTTATGTAAAAACGAAATCATGTATTTTACGAAAGTGAAGTGTCTAGACTTCTTTTTCAATAAGTGTAGTAGAATTTTAACTTCGATAAATTCATTTTTGTGGCTTTTGATATTTCGAAGCAACTCGTCCATTTTTTCGATCTCTATGCAATAAGAATCCTGCAAAAAAGCTTAATCCAACAATAAAAAAGATTACTCCTATAACAAATTGGAGCCATAACCAAGGAAACGGTGAAATTAATTTATCAAATAGAGTATCTCTCATAAATTTAATTCCTGCACCCGCCATAATTGCCGGAATGAGCAGAACGATAAACGCTAGCATACGTGCCATTAGATTTTGTCCTCCTTACAATTACTTTAATTGTACAGTGAGGGAATTGAATGTCAAGAAATGACATGTATTTTCATAGTCTTCAATCTTCTGATAAAGGAAGAATATTAAAAAGAATAGTTAGAATATTTAATCATTAGAGAATTGAGTTTTTATAGTTGATTATCGATTAAATTGTAAGTATTGTAAAAGTAGGAAGATAATAATTTTTAGAAATTTTAAGTTTTTGTTAAGTAATAATGTAATTTTTCGAGTTAATTTTAACATATACACAAAAGGGGGACGCATGATGGAACTGTTTAAGTATATGGAAAAATATGATTATGAACAGCTAGTTTTTTGCCAAGATAAGGACTCTGGACTAAAGGCCATTATCGCCATTCATGATACTACGCTTGGCCCCGCATTAGGGGGAGCACGTATGTGGACATATGCGAATGAAGATTTAGCAATTGAAGATGCACTTCGTCTTGCAAGAGGCATGACTTATAAAAATGCTGCTGCTGGGTTAAATCTTGGCGGCGGAAAAACAGTAATTATTGGAGATCCATTCAAAGATAAAAATGAGGCGATGTTCCGTGCGTTAGGACGCTTCATTCAAGGACTTAATGGTCGTTATATTACGGCTGAGGATGTTGGTACAACTGTTACAGATATGGATATTATTCATGAAGAAACAAATTATGTAACTGGTATTTCACCAACCTTTGGATCATCAGGGAACCCATCCCCTGTAACCGCATACGGTGTTTACTTGGGAATGAAGGCAGCTGCAAAAGAAGCTTTTGGAGACGATAGCTTAAAAGACCGCAAAATTGCAATTCAAGGATTAGGAAATGTTGCATATACTTTATGTGAGTATCTTTATAAAGAAGGTGCAAAATTAGTTGTAACAGATATTAATAAAAAAGCTGTGGAACGAGTTGTAAAAGATTTCGAAGCTATAGCTGTAGATCCAAATGAAATATATCAACAAGATGTCGATATTTTCTCACCTTGTGCCCTAGGTGCTATCATTAACGATGAAACAATTCCACAACTAAAAGCAAAAGTAATTGCTGGTTCTGCGAATAATCAATTAAAAGAATCTCGTCATGGAGATATAATACATGAATTAGGAATTGTTTATGCACCAGATTATGTCATAAATGCAGGTGGCGTGATTAATGTTGCTGACGAACTCTATGGCTATAATCGAGAACGTGCAATGAAACGTGTTGAAACAATTTATGATAGTATAGCTAAAATTTTTGATATATCGAAAGATGAAAAAATACCAACATATTTAGCTGCTAATCGTTTAGCCGAACAACGAATAGCTCAAGTTACGAAATCACGAAGTCAATTTTTACGTCAGGAGAAAAATATTTTAAACGGTCGTTAGTTATTTTCATGAAAAATGCGGGAAGTAAAGGGGATGTCTGAAAAGTCTTTGAGACATCCCCTTTACAACTAGGTGGATGACATTTTAATGTGACCACTGCAGGAGCACTACTTTGTGATACTTATATTAGTGGAAAAGGCTGTTCAGATATATTTACATTCTGACAGCTTTATTTGTAGAAAAGGGGGATTCATTTGGCTACTGAATATGATTTAGTCATTTTAGGTGGTGGGACAGGTGGTTACGTGGCGGCAATCCGTGCTGCTCAGCTTGGACTAAAAACTGCCATTGTTGAAAGTGGACAACTTGGTGGAACCTGCTTGCATAAAGGCTGTATCCCGAGTAAGGCATTACTTCGAAGTGCAGAAGTTTTTAGAAATACAAAAGATGTAAGGCGATTTGGTGTTGAAATAAGTGGAATTAGCTTAAATTTTGAAGAGGTCCAAAAAAGGAAACATTCCATCGTAGAACAACTACATAATGGTGTAAAAGCTTTAATGAAAAAGGGTAAGATTGATGTCTATTACGGGTATGGGCGTATTTTAGGTCCATCTATTTTTTCACCGATGCCAGGAACAATCTCTGTTGAAATGGCTGATGGATCTGAAAATGAAATGTTAATTCCTAATAATGTTTTAATTGCTACAGGTTCAAAACCTAGAGATTTAGAAGGATTACAAGTTGACGGTCATATAATTCTTAATTCTGACCATGCGCTACAAATGGACAAACTTCCTAAATCCATTGTAATTATTGGTGGTGGCGTAATAGGAATTGAGTGGGCATCAATGTTAAATGATTTTGGTGTTCAGGTAACTGTTCTAGAGTATGGTGAACGTATTTTACCAACAGAAGATGAAGATATTGCAATAGAAGCTGAAAAACAGCTAATAAAGCGCGGAATTCAAATTATTAAGAATGCTAGAATTCAAGTAGACTCACTTCATAAAGAAACAAACAAAGTTTCAATTCAAGCAAACATAAAGGATAAGTTAGAAATATTTGAAGCTGAAAAATTGCTAGTTTCGGTTGGAAGAGTTGCAAATAGTGAGGGTATAGGGCTAGAAAATACTGAGATTGAACTAGATTCAGGTTTTATTAAGGTTAATGAAGTTTACCAAACAAAAGAAAAACATATTTACGCAATAGGTGATGTTATTGGTGGTATGCAACTAGCACATGTTGCTTCACATGAAGGAATTAGTGCAGTCGAACATATTGCTACTGGGCAAAAACATACTATGAAGTATGAGAATATTGCGCGCTGTGTCTATTCATATCCCGAAGTTGCAAGTGTAGGTTTAACAGAAAAACAGGCACTAGAACAAGGATTCAAAATTAAAGTGGGTAGATTCCCATTTAAGGCTATAGGAAAGGCACTAGTTTACGGGGACTCTGAAGGATTTGTTAAAATGATAGCAGATGAAGAGACAAATGACCTTTTAGGTGTCCACATGGTAGGACCTCATGTAACAGATATGATTTCAGAAGCAGCTTTAGGGCTTTTACTTGATGCCACTCCTTGGGAAATTGGTTCAACAATCCATCCACACCCTTCTCTCTCTGAAGTGATGGGAGAAGCAGCCTTAGCTGTAGATGGAATTGCCATACACTTTTAATAACTATTAAATAGGATTTGTTGGTGAGGGTAACTTCAGAAATCCTACATTTCCGTTATATATCTTTATAAATGAATTTTTATAGCTCGCAATACAGAAAGGGATGATTATTTGACTAATAAGCTACACCATGAACAATTAGGTTTATCCAATAAAGATGTGTTGCAAATGTATGAAACGATGCTAATGGCACGAAGAATAGATGAAAGAATGTGGCTTTTAAACCGAGCTGGAAAAATACCTTTTGTCATTTCGTGCCAAGGACATGAGGCTACACAAGTTGGGGCTGCATTTGCACTAGACCGTACAAAAGATTATGTTGCTCCTTATTATCGAGATTTAGGAATAGTTCTCCACTTTGGCATGACACCTAAAGAATTGATGCTATCTGCTTTTGCAAAAGCGGAAGACCCAAATTCCGGTGGACGTCAAATGCCTGGGCATTTTGGACAAAAGAAAAATCGTATTTTAACTGGTTCTTCCCCTGTTACTACACAAGTACCACATGCGGTAGGAGTAGCGCTAGCGGGAAGAATGCAGAAGAAAGATTTTATTTCATTCGTAACACTTGGCGAAGGTTCATCAAATCAAGGGGATTTTCATGAAGGAGCAAATTTTGCAGGGGTTCACAATTTACCTGTCATTATAATGGTTGAGAATAACCAATATGCCATTTCAGTACCGGTTGAGCTTCAAGTAGGTAAGGCTAAAATCTCAGATCGTGGGATTGGGTATGGTATGCCAGGTGTGAGAGTAGACGGTAAAAATCCGCTAGAGGTATACAAGGTAGTAAAAGAGGCTGCTGATCGTGCTCGTAGTGGTGAAGGACCAACTCTTATAGAAGCATTAACATATCGCTTAACTTCACATTCTTCTGATGACGATGATCGCCAATATCGAACTGAAGAAGATATTGCGGAAGGGAAAGCAAATGATCCTATAATCCATTTCCAAAATTATTTAAAAGAAATGGGTGTTGCAACAAATAAATTATTAGAAGATATCAATCAACGTGTGATGGAACAAGTTAATGAAGCAACAGATTATGCAGAGAAAGCACCATACGCTGAACCTGAACATGCTCTGAAATATGTTTACGCGGAAGGAGATGAGGCATAAGTGGCAGTTATCTCATATATTGATGCCATCAACTTAGCGATGAAAGAGGAGATGGAACGCGATGCGCGTGTTTTTATATTAGGAGAGGATGTTGGTCGTAAAGGTGGTGTATTTAAAGCTACTACAGGCCTATTTGACCAATTTGGCGAGGAGCGAGTTTTAGATACACCTCTTGCAGAAAGTGCGATTGCCGGGGTTGCCATTGGTGCCGCGATGTATGGAATGCGACCAATCGCGGAAATGCAGTTTGCGGATTTTATCATGCCTGCAGTCAATCAAATCGTCTCAGAAGCAGCAAAAATTCGTTACCGATCAAACAATGATTGGAATTGCCCGCTAGTCGTACGTGCTCCTTTTGGTGGAGGGATTCATGGTGCGCTTTACCACTCTCAGTCAGTTGAAGCGTTATTCGCTGGAACACCTGGGCTTAAAATTGTAATTCCCTCTACACCTTACGATGCAAAAGGATTACTTAAAGCCGCTATTCGTGACGAAGATCCTGTATTATTTTTCGAGCATAAAAGAGCTTACCGTCTGATCAAAGGTGAAGTTCCTGAAGCAGACTACGTTTTGCCAATTGGAAAAGCAGATGTAAAACGTGTAGGGGATGACATAACAGTAATTACTTATGGGTTAGCAGTCCATTTTGCATTGCAAGCTGCTGAAAGGCTTGCAGCTGATGGGATTGAAACACATATTTTAGATTTAAGAACCGTTTATCCTCTAGATCAAGAGGCAATTATAGAAGCAGCTAGTAAAACAGGTAAAGTACTTTTGATAACGGAAGATAATAAAGAGGGTAGCGTCATGAGTGAGGTTGCTGCAATTATTGCAGAGCACTGTTTATTTGAACTTGATGCTCCAATTCGTAGACTTGCGGGTCCGGATGTTCCAGCAATGCCATATTCACCTACAATGGAAAAATTCTTTATGATTAATCCTGAAAAAATAGAACGTGCAATGCGTGACCTTGCAAATTTCTAAGAAGGGGGTACTTCATTCATGCCAATTGAAAATATATTGATGCCGCAACTTGGAGAAAGTGTTACCGAGGGAACAATTGAAAGATGGCTTGTTGCACCCGGTGATCAAATCAATAAATACGATCCTTTAGCAGAAGTGATTACTGATAAAGTAAATGCTGAAATTCCTTCTTCATTTTCAGGAACAATCAAAGAGCTAATAGCCAAGGAAGGTGAGACCTTACCGGTCGGAGCAATCGTATGTACGATTGAAGTGGAAGGGGATGTGGTAAAATCTTCAGAGCCAAAATCACCTCCTGATTTAAGTGTGACATTAAGTAGTACAGATGCTCAACCTGACGGCAAACAAGATGTAACTGCTCCAATGCAGAAAAAACAGGTTGTATCAGGTTCAAAGTCAAGATATTCTCCTGCAGTATTAAATCTGGCTAATACCCATAATATTAACTTAGAACTTGTGGAAGGTACTGGATTTGAAGGGCGAATTACACGGAAAGATTTAATGAAGTTAATAGAATCAGGTAATATACCATCAACTGAAATGCTTCAAGATAAAAGTGTACAAGAGACAATCACCCAGATTCAGTCGTTACAAGAAGTGGCTATACCTGAGAAAAAGGTAAGTACAGCAGCTATAACAGCCGGAAATGGTGATATTGAAATCCCTATAACAGCTGTTCGACGTGCAATTGCGAATAAAATGATCCAAAGTAAACATGAAATACCACATGCTTGGATGATGATGGAAGTAGATGTAACGAATCTTGTAGCCTATCGCAATAGTATTAAAAATGATTTTAAACACAAAGAAGGATTCAATATTACTTATTTTGCATTTTTTGTGAAAGCAGTAGCTCAAGCTTTGAAAGAATTCCCATTAATCAATTCAGTATGGGCTGGAGATAAAATCATTCAGAAAAAGGATATAAACCTTTCAATAGCTGTTGCAACGGAAGAGGCTTTATACGTACCTGTAATTAAAAATGTAGATGAAAAATCAATTAAAGGCATTGCAAAAGACATTCAGGAACTCTCTGGATTAGTCCGAAAAGGGAAGCTTACAACTGATCATATGCAAGGTGGAACTTTTACCGTAAATAATACAGGTTCGTTTGGTTCAGTTCAATCAATGGGGGTTATAAATTATCCGCAAGCTGCTATCTTGCAAGTAGAAGCCATAGTTAAGAGACCTGTCATTGTAAATGGTGGAATGTTTGCGGCCCGAGATATGGTAAATTTATGTTTATCTTTAGACCACAGAATTTTAGATGGGTTAATTTGCGGGAATTTTCTAAATAGGGTGAAAGATATTCTCGAAAACACGAATTATGAACAAATGTCAGTCTACTAATAATGAAAGAAGCCTTGATATAAAAGGCTTCTTTCTTTTTTTTAGCTTTATTGAAACCGGTTTCTATTGTAAAATATATTTATCCAAAGGTTAAAGGGGGAAGCATTTAGCGCTCATCATGCCAAACATGAAAACAATTGAATTTCCAATTGTCAATTTTGACGAATGGAAGGAACAAGCAATAAAAGCTTTAAAAGGGAGACCATTTGAATCACTATTCACAAAAACATTAGAAGGGATTACTCTTAATCCTCTTTATACGAAAGAAATGTTAGTTGAGCAAATTGGGGATCAACTTGAAAAACAAATCGCAACAGTTAGAACAATGCAAGAAACAAATAACTTTCAACCAGCTCAACAAATCTTTGGTGAAACAGCTGATAAATTTTTTGAAAATTTACAAGATAGTGTAAATAGGGGAAATAAAGTTCTTACAATTGATAGCAGAGTTTCTTTTGAATGGGATGAAGATCAGCTATTTAAATTGGCTCAGCATCTTACTGTAAATTCTTTCAAATTAATCGTAAAAAACCAAAACGATCCGATTTTAGAAGTCTTTAATTTAATCGCTAAAGAAGAGCGTGCAGCTGTTAATGGGTATGTTGTTTCAGAAGAATCGATTACGCTTGATGAATATCCAAATTTACGTACATTAGTCGCTAACACAACGCCATATCATTATGAAGGTGCTAATGCTATTCAGGAATTGGCGCTTGTCTTAGCGATTGCTTCAAAGTTATCAAAACAAGAAGAGAGTTTTAATTCTTTTATAAATAAATTCTTTGTTAATTTTGCTGTTGATACGCAATTTTTCTCGGAAATTGCTAAATTACGTGCTTTTAGAGTACTGTGGAAGGCATTTATTACGGCCTACGGAGAAGAACAGAATATTGCCGTTCCAATCGTTGCTGAAACTTCATTGCGTAGTTTTTCAAAACTAGATGTTTATGTAAACCTTTTGCGTGCAGGAAATGAAGCATTTGCAGCACTAATTGGAGGGGCTGATGTATTTACGGTTCATCCACATGATGTATTAATAAAACCAACAGATAAATCTATACGTATCGCTCGTAATGTTGTACTTGTACAAAAGGAAGAATCGAATGTTCAAAATGTATTAGATCCTTCCGGTGGTTCTTATTTCATTGAATCTTTAACAGCAGAATATGTTGAGAAGGCCTGGAGTTTATTCTTAGAGATTGAGGATGCAGGTGGAATAGATCAATTTATTCAAACGAACAAATTAGGATCTCTTATTGAGGAAGTAAATACACAGCGTTTACAATCAGTGAAAACTCGTAAACATTCATTAATAGGGACAAACATTTACGCTGATCCGCAAGATGAATTACCTTCCGAAACAAATCCGTTATTTTCAGAAGTTAATCGTTTAGCAATACCATTTGAAAATTTACGTAAACAATATAGTGAAAGTAAACCGAAAATTGGTATTTTAACTTTTGGTAAGTTAAAGGATTTTAAACCTCGCGCAGATTTTGTTAAGGGCTTCTTTGCAACAGCCGGAATTGTTCCATCTCAATCAGGAGAAATTGAAACAATCGAGGCAGCAATTGAATGGCTGAATAATACAGATGCGTCTTATGTTGTATTGGCAGCGAAAGACGAAGATACAAAATCAATCGTACCTGCTTTATTAAAAGCTAAACGTAACGGACTTTTATTAGATGTTGCTGGAAAATACAAAGAACAAGAAGCAGAATGGAAGTCAACAGGCTTAAATGGCTTTATTTTTGCAGGACAAGACATTGTAGAAAAGCTGGGCACGTTAGCTGAAAGCTTAAAGGAGGTACAACGATGAGCAAACCTAATTTTCAATCCGTAGACATAGCAAAAGTGTTAGTAGAAGAGAATTTAACATCAAATCGTTCATTTATGACAAATGAAGGAATTGAAGTTCAAGAAGTTTATACAGAAAAAGACCTTAAAGAAGTGAAACATTTAAACGATGTAGCCGGAATAGCACCAAATACTCGTGGACCTTATCCAACAATGTATGTTGCCCGTCCATGGACAGTTCGTCAATATGCTGGTTTCTCGACTGCTGAAGAATCAAATGCATTCTATCGCAGAAATCTAGCAATGGGGCAAAAAGGTTTATCTGTTGCCTTTGACTTAGCTACACACCGTGGATACGACTCTGATCACCCTCGAGTAAAAGGGGATGTCGGGAAAGCTGGAGTTGCCATTGATTCCATTGAAGATATGAAAATACTATTTGATGGTATTCCATTAGATCAAATGTCTGTTTCGATGACAATGAATGGTGCAGTGCTTCCAATTATGGCTTTTTATATCGTTGCTGCTGAAGAACAAGGAGTAACTCCTGAACAATTAGCTGGTACAATACAAAATGACATATTAAAAGAATACATGGTGCGTAATACTTACATTTATCCACCAGAAATGTCGATGAAAATTATTGCAGATATCTTTGAATATACAAGTAAATTCATGCCGAAATTTAATTCAATTTCTATTTCTGGTTACCATATTCAAGAAGCGGGTGCTACAAATGATATCGAGCTTGCATACACGCTTGCAGATGGACTTGAATATGTTCGTACAGGATTAAAAGCGGGAATTGATATTGATTCATTTGCACCACGTTTATCATTCTTCTGGGCAATTGGAATGAACTATTATATGGAAGTTGCAAAAATGCGTGCAGCTCGTCGAATTTGGGCTCAAATGATGAGTACTTTCAATCCAAAAAATCCGAAGAGTCTTGCGCTACGTACGCACTCACAAACATCTGGGTGGTCTTTAACAGAACAAGATCCATTTAATAATGTGACTCGTACTTTAATTGAAGCAAATGCAGCTGCAATGGGACATACCCAATCTCTTCATACAAATGCTTTAGATGAGGCAATCGCGCTACCAACTGATTTCTCAGCGCGTATTGCACGTAATACCCAATTATTCTTACAAGAAGAAACAGGAATGACTAAAGTGATCGATCCATGGGGCGGAGCATATTACGTGGAAAAATTAACTGCTGAATTGACAGAAAAAGCATGGGAATTAATCGAAGAAATTGAACAGCTTGGTGGTATGGCTAAAGCGATTGAAACAGGCTTACCAAAAATGAAAGTAGAAGAAGCAGCAGCGAAGCGCCAAGCGAAAATTGATTCTAAAACAGAAACAATCATTGGGGTTAATAAATATTTACTAGATGAAGAAGAGCCAATTGATATTCTAAATATTGATAATACAATTGTTCGTCAAAAACAAATTGAAAGACTTGAAAAGATGAAAGCGGAACGTAATGAAGAGGAAGTACAAAAACATCTAGCTCGTTTAACAAAAGCAGCAGAAACAGGAGAGGAAAACTTATTAGCTGTTGCTGTAGACGCAGCTCGCGCACGCGCTTCATTAGGTGAAATATCAGACGCTATAGAAAAAGTATCAGGTCGCCATAAAGCAATTATCCGTTCAATTTCTGGTGTGTATTCTTCGAATTTCTCGGATGATGAATTAATTTCAGAAGTAAAACAAATGACAGAGGAATTTTTAGAAAATGAAGGTCGTCGCCCACGTATTTTAGTTTCAAAAATGGGGCAAGACGGCCATGACCGTGGAGCAAAAGTTATTGCTACAGGCTATGCGGATTTAGGCTTTGACGTGGATATTTCACCATTATTTATGACGCCAGAGGAAGCAGCACAAATGGCAGTAGAAAATGATGTTCACTGTGTTGGAGTATCTTCACTTGCAGCTGGTCATAAAACGTTAGTGCCTGAGTTAGTGGAAGAACTTAAAAAGCTTGGCCGCGAAGACATTATTGTTATTGTTGGTGGCGTAATTCCTGCTCAAGATTACGAATTTTTATATGAATCTGGTGCTGTTGCTATTTTCGGACCAGGTACCGTGATTCCAATTTCAGCAATGAAAATTATCGAAGAAATATATAAACGTTTAGGCTACGAGGAAGTGTCTGAATGAATAACGAATTAAAAAGCACAAAGGAAAGTGCTTTGTTCGTAATGGATGGTGTAAAGGGAGGTCATGATGGTATGAATGTCTCCTCAAAGAAAAAGTTTAGAAAAAAGAATCAAGAGGAATTGGATCTTGTAAAGTTAGCAAATGAATTGAGAAGCGGCTCACGCAATTCTCTTGCTAAAGCAATTACATTGATTGAAAGCTCAAACAATCAGCATAAAGAATTGGCTCAAGCGTTATTACAGGAGCTGTTACCCTATACCGGAAAAAGTATCAGAATAGGCATTACAGGGGTTCCAGGTGCCGGTAAAAGTTCTTTTATAGAAGCTTTTGGAATGATGCTTTGTAACATGGGGAAACGTGTTGCAGTTCTTGCGATTGACCCTAGTTCATCTCTTTCTGGAGGCAGTATTCTTGGTGATAAAACAAGGATGGAAGAGTTAAGTCGTGACCAACGTGCATTTGTACGTCCTTCTCCAAGTGCTGGGACATTGGGTGGCGTCCATAAAAAAACTCGGGAAACGATGCTTTTATGTGAGGCAGCTGGTTATGACGTGATTCTAATTGAAACAGTTGGTGTTGGTCAAAGTGAAACTTATGTTAGGGGTATGGTTGATTTCTTCTTACTTCTCGTTTTAACTGGTGCTGGTGATGAACTACAAGGGATGAAGAAGGGAATTATGGAATTAGCAGATGGAATCGTTGTTCATAAATGTGACGGAGATAATGTTAGAAGTGCTAAAAGAACTGTACGTGAATATAAGCAAATACTTCATTTCCTTCAACCTGCGACTCCGGGGTGGATGAGTAAAGCATTACCTGTTTCTTCTCTTGAGAAAGTTGGGCTTGATGAAGTTTGGAAGATGATTTGTGATTTTGAACAAACGATTAAGGCTTCTAACTATTGGGAACAACGAAGAAACGGGCAAACACGAGACTGGTATCATTCCATGATTACAGATTTCTTAATAGATTCATTTTTCAATAACCCTGAAAAGAAAACTCAAGTGAAAGAAATTGAGTCTGCTATTTTGCAAGGGGAACTAACAGTGACACAAGGTGTTAATAAGTTATTTCGAGAATAACTTATTATGCTACTAAACTTTTATTTAAATGTTACCGAAGTAAATAGTTTTGAAGTGCATATTAAAAAAGAGAATCACTTCTAGTATTTCCAAGATATCACTTGATTTATGGTAACTTTAAATTAAGTCTTTTGCATAATGCATTTTGTCTTGCTATTATTAAGTGGAAAGTTGAAAGGAGTTTTGAAATATGAACATGGATTATGATTTGTTTATGCAAGAAATCGTTACAACAGCTCGTGGAGAAATGGATGCTGCTGGATATGAGCAATTACGTACACCTGAAGAGGTGGAACAGGCATTTGCCCGTCCTGGTACAACATTAGTAATGGTGAATTCAGTATGTGGTTGCGCAGGTGGAATTGCACGCCCAGCTGCTACAAATGCTGTGCACTATGATAAACGTCCAGATCATTTAGTAACGGTTTTTGCTGGTCAAGATAAAGAAGCAACTGCAGCAGCTCGTCATTTCTTTGGAGAAGATCACATCCCTTCTTCACCTTCATTTGTTTTAATGAAAGATGGTAATGTGGTAGCTGAAGTTGGTCGTCATGAAATCGAAGGACACGATCCTGTGTCTGTCATTACAAATTTGCAAGCAAACTTTGAAGAGCATTGTGACGAAATTTAATTTAACGCTGTTCCAATAAAGGTTTATAGGAGTATTCCCCTTAGGGAAGGCTTGATCAATAATACATTAAAGAACTAGTCTTGAAGTATGGAAAACATATTTCAAGACATTTCTTTTCATTTGCTTTTTTCTTTCACTTTTTCGGATTAGCCGAGGCTTAATTAATAGAAAGGGGCAGTTAGTATTAAAAAGTTTTCAATCGGCTATCGCACTATAAAAACAGCAGTAGGTACTATACTTTCGGTAGCAATTGCAGCTTTTTTTAACTTAGACTTCTTTTCATCTGCTGCAATCCTAACTATACTTTGTATTCAAACAACAAGGAAAAAATCATTACATGCTGTTTATACTAGAATTATCGCTAGTTTAATTGGTATAGCATATGGATTTATTGCTTTTGAAACGTTTGGCTATAACCCATTAGTATTAGGAATTATGATTTTACTCTTTATTCCTACACTTGTTTCACTAAATGTGGAGGCAGGGTTTATATCTAGCGTGGTGATCATTATGCACATCTATTCTGTTGCAAATTTTACATCAGATTTATTGTTAAATGAAATAGCTCTAATGACTGTAGGTTTTGGTACAGCATTAGTTGTGAATATGTATATGGGTGATTTTCAAAAAGAATTGGAAAATTATCGAATTCAAGTTGAGGAATTATTCCGATCTATATTTTCTGAAATTACTAAATATTTGAGGAATGGTGATACATCTTGGGATGGAAAAGAGATTATTAGCGCTGCAATTGTGTTAGATAAGGCCAAATCACTAGCCTTTACAGACGTTGAAAATCATATTACGCGTAAAGAAAATCAATATTATGTTTACTTCGATATGCGTGAAAAACAATTAGAAATTATTGAGCGTATTTTACCTAAAATTACAACACTTCCTGTTATGGTACAGCAGGTTGATCTTGTTGCTGACTTTATGGAAGAATTGGCTGAAAACATTCATCCAGGAAATACGGCTATACGATTTCGAAATAAATTAGACATCGTAAAGGAAGAATTCGCGAAAATGCCATTACCAAAAAATCATGAAAATTTTTTAGCAATGGCTTCACTTTATCAGTTTATAGAGGAAATGGATGAATATTTAGCTATTAAACAGACATTCAAAGGGTTAAAAATAAATGAAGATGGGGAATAAACGAAAAATGCGATTACATAAAGTAATCGCGCAATTTTTCGTTATTAAAAGAATGATAGTCCGAATGCTAGAGTTGAGATAACCATGATTGCAATCATAAAATAAACTACTATTTTCTGAATTTTTTTATTACTCATATTCTCGTTCGCTCCTTTTTTTCTTAAAAATAGTTTAACAAATCTAAAAAATTTCTCAAGTACGTAGCGCTTTCTTTTTATTTTCGATACAATATATATGTACTATAACAGAAGGGGTGTTCTGAAATGGAAAAAGTTGATCATATAGGCATTGCAGTTAAAAATCTTGAAGAAAGTATTACATATTATACTCAAACATTAGGTTTAAAACTACTAAAGATAGAAGAAGTGCCTTCTCAAAATGTCCGTGTTGCTTTCATTGATGCGGGAAATGTTAAATTTGAGCTACTTGAACCAACAAGTGAAGATAGTGCAATCTATAAACATATTGAAAAAAGAGGAGAAGGCATTCAACATGTTGCGTTTGGAGTAACTGGAATTCGTGAACGAATGGCTGAACTAAAAGAAAAAGGAGTTCGAATTCTTTCTGACGAGCCTAGTCCAGGAGCTGGTGGTGCGGAAGTAGCTTTCTTACACCCAAAAGATTCATTTGGTGTTCTTTATGAATTATGTGATAAAAGTAAAAAAGGGGATGCAAAATAAATGGATATGTTCGACAAAATTAATGAAATGTATGATCGAAAACGTGAAATCGAGCTTGGTGGTGGGGACAAGCGTATAGATAAGCAACATGAGAAGGGGAAACTCACTGCTCGTGAACGTATTGAATTATTACTAGATGAAGGAACTTTTGTTGAAATTAATCCTTTTATTACACACCGAACAACTGATTTTGGCATGGATCAGCAAAAGGGACCTGGAGATGGTGTTGTAACAGGTTTCGGAAAAGTAAATGGGCGAAATGTTTATTTATTTGCTCAAGACTTTACAGTATTTGGTGGTGCGTTGGGGGAAATGCACGCTAAGAAAATTGCAGCTGTTATGGATTTAGCTGCTAAAAATGGTACTCCATTTATCGGCATTAACGATTCAGGTGGTGCACGTATTCAAGAAGGGGTATTATCTTTAGATGGTTACGGACACATATTCTATCGCAATGCAATCTATTCAGGAGTGATTCCACAAATTTCTGTTATCATGGGTCCTTGTGCAGGAGGAGCGGTATATTCTCCAGCAATTACTGATTTTATTTTAATGGTCGATAAAACATCACAAATGTTTATAACAGGACCAAAAGTAATTGAAACAGTAACAGGTGAAAAAATATCATCTGAGGATTTAGGTGGTTCGAAAGTACATAACGCAATTAGTGGTAATGCGCATTTCCGAGCACCTTCTGAAGAGCAATCTATTGAACAAATTCGAAAGCTACTAAGCTATTTGCCTCAAAGTAATAAGGAGAAAGCGCCTAAATTACCACGTCCAGAAGGTGATGATTATCGTCCCGATATTATCGACTATGTACCAATTGAGCCGACAAAAGCGTATGATATTCGTAAAGTAGTGGAACAAGTTGTGGATGAAGGATCATTTATGGAAGTTCAAGCTGAATTTGCGAAAAACATAGTAGTTGGTTTTGCTCGTATTGCAGGGGAATCAGTTGGATTAGTATGTAACCAACCTAAGGCACTTGCGGGTGGTTTAGATATAGATTCATCAGATAAAGCATCTCGCTTCATTAGAACTTGTGATGCATTTAATATTCCAATTATCACGTTTGAGGATGTATCTGGTTTCTTCCCAGGTGTTAAGCAAGAACATGGTGGAATTATTCGACATGGTGCGAAAATACTTTACGCTTATTCAGAAGCAACGGTTCCAAAAATTACTGTCATTCTCCGTAAAGCATATGGTGGCGCTTATGTTGCATTAAACTCTAAATCTATTGGAGCCGATTTAGTATTTTCATGGCCAAACGCAGAAATTGCCGTAATGGGAGCAGCTGGAGCAGCAAATATTATCTTCGCTAATGAAATTGCTAAATCAGAAGATCCTGAAAGCACACGTGCTGCTAAAATTGAAGAGTATAAAGAAAAGTTTGCAAATCCATATGTAGCTGCATCACGTGGTATGGTTGATGATGTAATCGACCCTAGGGACACACGAATTAAATTAATCCAAGGGTTAGATATGTTATCAAATAAAGAGGAATCTCGCCCTAATAAAAAGCATGGAAACATACCACTATAATTCTTAAAGAATTCTAAAAATAAAGTCTTTAAAGGAGTTATCCGAATTTGGATAACTCTTTTGTTTTTACTAGAATATGAGAAATTGGACATTTCTTGTATTTATAACCGATGAAGCGTAGAATTATTTTGGTAATGAAATGATTGTAATAAGGAGTTTTGATACTATGAAAAGCCGTTTAGTAAATGAATTTATTGAATTAGTGCAAATTGATTCCGAAACAAAGCATGAAGAAGTAATCGCACCGATTATTATTGAAAAGTTAAAAGAAATAGGCTTTGAAGTTTATCAAGATGATGCACATACAAGAAATGGCCATGGAGCAGGTAATATTATTGCAACACTAAAAGGCACGCTTGATGTAGATCCAATTTACTTTACTGTTCATATGGATACTGTTGTACCTGGTGTTGGGATTAAACCTGAAATTCGTGAGGATGGATATATTTATTCGGATGGCACTACCATTCTAGGCGCAGATGATAAAGCAGGTATCGCTGCATTATTTGAAATGGCTCGCAGATTAAAAGAACAATCAATTGATCATGGAACAATCCAATTTATCATAACTGCAGGAGAAGAAAGTGGATTAGTTGGTGCGAAAGAATTAGACCCCTCCAAAATCATTGCAAAATATGGCTTTGCCGTTGATAGTGATGGGAAGGTAGGGGGTATTGTTACTGCCGCTCCATTTCAAGCTAAAATTGATACAAAAATTTTTGGTAAAACAGCTCACGCTGGGGTTGCACCTGAAAAAGGCATTTCTGCTATCACATTAGCATCTAAAGCTATTTCTCAAATGAAATTGGGACGTATCGATGAAGAAACAACAGCAAATATTGGACGATTTGAAGGTGGGAAAGCAACCAATATTGTTTGTGATGAAGTATATATTTTAGCGGAAGCTCGTTCTATAAAACAAGAAAAATTAGATGCTCAAACCGCTCATATGAAAGAAACATTCGAGCAAGTTGCAAGTAATTTCGGCGGTTCTTCTGATGTAACGGTAAAATTAATGTACCCAGGATATTCTGCATCTGAAACGGACAAAGTTGTACAAGTTGCAATGGAAGCTGTTCAAAATGTTAATAGACAACCGCAGCTAGGAATTTCTGGCGGGGGCAGTGATGCCAATGTTATTGCTGGTTTCGGTATTCCAACTGTAAATCTATCTGTTGGTTATGAGAACATTCATACCACTAAAGAACGTATGCCAATCGAAGAGTTAGAAAAATTAGCTGATTTATTAGAGGAAATTGTAAAAGTTTCATCAAAGTAAGGTGATTAATATGTCATTTGAAAAATCAGTCGTATTTCGTTGCAAAAATGAAGAATATGCTTTACCGGTTGAAAGGGTCGTGTCTATCGAAAAAATTGAACAGATCACACCTATTCCACATTTACCGAACTACCTGATTGGATTTACTCGTAACCGTGGTCAGTTAATTCCTGTTTTAGATTTTAGTATAATTTTGTATAACAAACCAAGCCAATTGAAATCATCCCAGATGATTGTGTTAAACTCAAATGTTGTGAATTATGGTTTGTTTGTTAACGAAGCTAAGGAAATCTTAGATATTCAAGAAAGCGAACTAATTCAAACTGGTCTGGTTAATTATTCAAAAACAAGATACTTTACAGCGATTGCCAATCTGCAGGAGCGCATGATTACTTGTGTGGACCCGGATGTATTAGTAAACTCTCTAGAAGGGATTCGGGAAATTATCGAGTATTTACATCAAATCTTAGAAAATGAAAAAGAATAAACAAGAAGCTAGAACTACTGAATCTTTCAGTTTTTCTAGCTTTTCGTTTTTGTCTCTAACTTGTTCTTTTTAAATGAAACTACGAAGCCGCAAATACTTGGAATAAACATTACCAATGTAATAAAAGAAAGGGTAAACAATAGATTTCCTTTTACCCATGACATATTTCCAATAGCAAAGCCTGTTCCTAACCAAATACTAGTCCAAACAAATGCCCCTAAAAGATTATAGCTTACAAAACTTCGATAGGAATAGCCAGTAAAACCCGCGATAAAAGGCATCATAGTACGCATTAGGGGAATGAATCGTGAAAAAGTTATAGCGACTTTATCATAATCATTGAGAAATATACGAGCTTTATCCAGTGCTTGAATTGGAATAATCTTCATAAGATGGGAATTTTCAGAAGGTATGTTCCTAATGCTTTTTCCAATTAAATAATTGTTACTATCGGCAAGGGAGGTTGCAATAAAAAATATGAAAAATAAGTTTAGTAAGCTTAGCTGGTCCATCGCGGCAATAGCACCACTAGCAAAAACGAGTGAATCTCCTGGTAAGAAAGTTAAAATAACAAAACCTGTTTTACCAAAAACAATAGCAAAAAGTAGAAAGTATATATAAATACCAAACTTTTCTATATAGTAATAAAGATCTGAATCGAGCAGTTGTAGAAATTCAAAAATTTCGGAGATAATCATCATTCCTCCTATACTGCATTTTATGTACTATCTTACTAAAATAAAAACATTAATAAAAATGAAAGCCATCGTGAATTTAAGTGGAATACATTTTTGAAACTTTTTTCCTTGTTTAACGTAAATATACTCAAAAGCCAATTGAGGTGAGCTTTGTGAAATTACCTTATCGTCCCATAATAATTATTCCTAAAACAAAACTAGAAAAAGTTGCAGATTGGGTAGGTATAAGTTTATTTCTAGCAGCAATTTTTTATATAATCATTATGTGGGGAAATATTCCAAATGAAGTTCCAGGTCATTTCAATAGCAAAGGAGAAGTAGATCGCTGGGGTACAAAATTTGAAATACTTATTTTACCTGGGATTGGGGCTTTTTTATTTGTACTTCTAAGTCTATTAGAAAAAGCACCACACATGCATAATTATCCGAAAAGAATAAATGAATCAAATGTTGAACAGTTTTATTTAGCGAGTAGAAAAATGCTTAATATGATAAAAAACATTTGTTTGCTTCTGTTTGCATTATTAACGATTCAAATTGTGCGCGTTTCATTGGGAGAAATTAATACACTTGGTGTTTGGTTTTTACCAATTATATTAATTATCATATTTGTAACGATTACTTTTGGGATAATCAAACAATCCAAAATAAAGTAAAACTACCCTCTAGTTATAGTAAAATAAATTGAAATAAATATGGTTAGCGAGGGATTGTTAATTGCACAATTGGATTCAAGTATTTCTTGGTGGGATGGTTGGAGCAATTTTAAGGTTTTTTGTTCAATCAATGACAACCACAACCATTTCTCTTTTGATAGTAAATATACTGGGTAGTTTTTTATTAGGAAGTTTAAATGGGTACTATTCCAGAAAAAATACGGATACATCTTATAAATTGTTTTTTACAACCGGTTTACTTGGGGCGTTTACAACATTTTCTGCATTCTCCCAGCATTGGTTTTTTCTATTACAGGAGAGCCTTTGGATAGGAGTATTATATGGCATTACAATGACACTTGTTTGTGTACTTGTAGCATTTTTAGGTTTTCGTATTTTTAGAGGTGAACGTTAATGGAATGGTTTATGGTAGCGCTGGGTGGGGGAATTGGTGCAGTTTTAAGGTATAGTGTAATTCAACTCATTTTAAAATTACAATCTCAGACGTTTTGGGCAACGCTAATTGTCAATTTAATTGGTTCTTTTTTTATGGGAATTACAATGCATCATGTTTTAATATCGAGCCAATTACATCAATTTTTTACTATTGGTGTATTGGGTGGATTCACAACATTTTCAACATTCGCCTTTGATATAGTAACATTAGTCGAAAAAAAAGAATGGGTAACAACTTCTATATACATGGTCATAAATTTATTAGGGGGAATTTTGGCATTCATTTTTGGTTGGTTATTATAAGGCGCAGATTGGTATATAACATATACTTAAATTTTTTTAGTTAACGGAGGATACATATGAAAGCATATTTAGCAAATGGACTATTTTCTATCGGAGATCGATTGGTAAATGAATTATTAGCAAAAAAAATACGAGCTGCAATACCTGGAATTGATTTATATGTGCCTCAGGAAAATGCGGAAATAAACGATAAACAATCATTTGCAGACAGTTTAGCAATTGCAAACGCAGATATGGAAAAGCTTGAAGAAAGTGATGTATTAATAGCTGTATTAGATGGGATCGAGGTAGATTCAGGTGTCGCTGCAGAAATTGGAGCATTTTCAACATTTAATCGTCCAATTGTTGCACTATTTTCAGATGTTCGCCAGTTAGGCCGCGATAATCAGAATAAAATTGATGCGCTAATTGCAGATGGAACGGAAAATCAGTTTATCTATCGTAATTTGTTTGTTATTGGAATTATTAAGAAAAATGGTGTCATTGTCAGTTCAATAGAAGAAGTTGTTGAACAAATAGAAAAATTAAATAGATAGATTATTAATATTGAAATAAAGGAAGGATGATTTTTTCTTGAAAAGAACTGCAGAAGTTGTATTAAGTATTATTTCAATCGTTTTTAATGTAATTGCACTCGGGCTAGTTATTTTTTTAACAATGAGTAGTCAATTTGTATCAAATGATTCATTAATAGAAGAGGAATTAAGAAATAATATGTATGGTGCGGAATTGACTGAGGCTGATATCGATATGGCTTTGAATTCTACACAAGATATCATTACATTTATGACGACAATTGGTTGGATTTTAGCGGCAGTTATAATAATAACTATTATTCTCACTATAATTGGTACAATTAAAATTAACAAGAGTACCAAAACAGCAGGGGTTTTATTTATTATTTCTGCAATTTTATCAGGAATAATTTCTCTTCCAGGAATATTACTTATAATCGCAGCAATTCTTTGCTTTGTACGAAAACCAAAGAATTCAATACTGCAATCTGCGGATCATGAAATTGTATAAATTATTAGAACAGTACGAGGCCTCGTACTGTTTTTTTATGCAAAACTTTTGACACCATAAACTTGCATTAATATACTTAGTTATAAAAAGTAAGTAATGAAAACTTTGGAGGATTCACATGAAAAAATTTGAAATAGGGATATATTCTCTAGCAGATATGGGGCCTAATCCAATTACAGGGGAAACGATTACTCCAAAAGAAAGAATTCAAGAAATTATAGAGGCGGCAAAACTCGCAGATGAGGCAGGTCTTGATATTTTTGGTGTTGGAGAACATCATCGATTAGATTATGCTGTATCATCTCCAGCTGTCATTTTAGCAGCCATCGCACAATGTACGAAGTATATACGTTTAACAAGTACGACATCAGTTCTAAGCACTTTAGATCCAGTTCGTTTATTTGAAGACTTTGCATTACTAGATTTAATTTCAGGAGGTCGCGCAGAAATACTAGCTGGGCGAGGTGCATTTATTGAATCATTCCCACTTTTCGGTTTTGATACTCGTGATTATGATCAATTATTTGAAGAAAATATTGAGTTATTTAATTTGCTAAATAAAAATGAGAAAGTGACATGGGAAGGAAATTTTCGACCATCATTGAAAGATGCAGAAATTGCCCCTAGACCAGCACAAAAAGAATTACCTTTATGGATTGGGGTAGGGGGAACTTACGAAAGTGCTTTACGTGCAGGTCGACTAGGGGTCGGAATGGCACTTGCTATTTTAGGAGGAGATCCAATACGATTTAAGCCTCTTGTCGATGGTTATTATGATGCGGCAAAAGAAGCTGGTCATTCATCCGAAAGATTAAAAATTGGTGTTACTGGACATACGTATATTTCGGAAACGTTGGAAAAGGCTCGTGAAGAATTTTATCCTTATTATTCAAATTATTGGTCATATGTAAATAAACAACGTGGTATGGGTTTTAGACTGACAAAACAAGGATTTGAGGGGATGACGGGTGAAAGAAGTGCTCTATTTGTTGGAAGTCCCAATCAAATTGTTGAAAAAATTCTTTACCAACATGAATTGTTTGGACATGAACGATTTTTAGCCCAAGTAGATATAGGCGGGATACCATTTAAGCAAATTGCAAAGACAATTGAACTACTTGCAACAAAAGTTGCACCAATTGTTAATAGAGAATTGAATAAATCCTAAATACAAAATAATACTAAACGCAGTTGATCAATTATAAAGAACTAAAAAAACAGTTTATATGTTATCCACATAGAAAGAAAAGCAGCTCGACCTGTTTAGGGTCGGGCTTATATTTTTTGCTGCGTGATTTTCTTGATTATGGTAGTTTCAAAAAGGAGACGATGTAATATGTATCAGGTTTTTATTAGGAGGAATTTACATGTGGAAAACAGAAAAGACACCGTCCATTTTTAAACAAGCACTTATAGTAAATAAAAAGCCTTTCCCTTGGTTAAAAGCTTTTTTGGCAGGTGTTGCCACAGGTCTTCCTATTTGTATTGGCTTATTATTCGGTAGTTTAGAGTATGGTCTTATTGCTGGGTTAGGTGGATTTACTTACTTGTACGTATTTCCGATACCTTATGCACAATTAGCAAAGAAATTAACCTTTTGTGTGCTAGGAATTACCGCGTGTGTTTTCCTTGGAACAATAGCTGCTCCGTATCCCATCATCACTGCAATCATGATGGGTATCATTGGAAGTTTAGCAATGTTTATTTTCGGAGCATTTCGATTTATTGGTCCTTCTGCTATCTTTTTTGTTTTAGTTTTTGCGATGACAACGGGGATGCCAACTGCACCTAATGAAGCTTTTTTACGTGCAGGATTGACATTCCTCGGGGGAGTCCTTTCATGGTTAATTGCTATGAGTGGTTGGTTATTTAATCCACATGGTCCAGAACAAGATGTTGTAAGACGAACTTACCTAGATCTAGCAAACCTAGTTGATTCTATAGGAACAGAAAAATTTAATGATGCAAAAAATAAAGTGATGTCTTCATTAAAAGAAGCAGATCAAACGTTAACGGTGGGAAACAACCCCTGGCATACAAAAGATATATATAAGCGATTAATTGTTTTAAATATTTATGCTAATAAAATATTCTTATATGTTGTAAATGAATTTGATGAATGCAAAGAGAGTCTATCCTCAGAATTTGGCGAAGCTGTTCGAATAATAGCTGGATTGATTGAATCGGGCTCTATAGTTAATGATTCATTAAATAATAATTTACCTCATCCGAATGAAATGGACGAAAAGAGTACTTTATTGTTTATGGAAATAGCAGCTGCAAAAGATAGTCTAAATGAAAGTAGTTTAAATTTGAAAGAACAAATGCATAGATCAAGTCCATCTGTAAAACAAACTCTATTAGGGGCATTCGATAAAAATTCAATTATTTTTATCAATTCTTTAAGGTTTGGTCTTTTTATAATACTTGCAGCTATACTAGCCTATGAATTTGAATTAAACCGTTCTTTCTGGGTACCATTATCTTGTGTTGCAGTTATGTCTGGTGCTAATGCAGTTGCAACGTTTCATCGTGCAATACAGCGAAGTTTTGGCACAGTAGTGGGTATCTTAATTGCAAGCGTTATTCTTGCCTTTCATCCATCAGGATTTGTGATTCCCTGTTTAGTATTCCTTTTAACGTTTATAACCGAATTGTTTATTGTTAAGAATTACGGATTAGCAGCTCTTTTCTTTACACCCAATGCATTATTAATGGCAGAAAGCGGTTCACAAGGCAAGTTTGCATTTACTTATTTTGCTTCAGCTAGATTAATTGACGTTGTAATAGGGGTAATAATTGGACTAATAGGTGTTTGGTTTGTTGGGAAAAAGTCTGCATCGAGTAGATTGCCTCATTTAGTATCAAAAACAATACGTAGTCAAGCTCAAATGTTATTCGCCTTATTTTCGGATCAAGAACGAAAAATTGATTTAAAAAACAATTCAGAAATCAATAAAATGAAAACGAATATAAAAAATTTAAAAACGGTTTATGATACAGCTACTGGTGAAATACCAGTGGATAAAAAAGCAATTGAATACTATTGGGCAATTGTTTATTCTGTTGAACAGTTAGGTTTCTTATTGGAGAAGTATTCTAACGTAAAGGATCGTCCCGTATTGTCAGAGAAAAAGATTTCTCAAATCCTTTTTATTTTTGAAACAATGGCAATTGCTGCAAATCATCAAACGAGTGTAACAAAGAAAGAAATTCCAGAAATCAATGAGCTTCCAAGTATACAATATGTAGTTGAGGATCTTCAAAAAAACTTTCAGAAGTTAACTTATAGTCAGTCATAATCTAATAGTGAATTTTGACCTTTGACATAACACCATTTGGTTTTATATAATAAGGAAGTGAAACTAATTGGTTTTATATTTAAATTAAGGAGAATAACTATGAACAATAAATTACCTGATATAACACAAACTGTTTTAGTAAATGCACCAATTCAAAAGGTTTGGAACTATGTTTCTACAGCAGAAGGTATTGCATCTTGGTTTATGCCAAATGATTTTAAATTAGAAGAAGGATTTGAATTTCATATTCAATCTCCATTTGGTCCTTCGCCTTGCAAGGTTTTAGAAATTGATAAACCTAATCGCCTATCGTTTCAATGGGATACAGATGGTTGGGTTGTCACATTCATTTTAAAAGAAGTTGGAGATCAAACTGAATTTACTCTCATTCATGGAGGTTGGAAAGAAGGAGAGGAAATTATTGAGAAAGCCCAAAAACCAAGCTCTGTTATTAGAGATACTATGTCAAAAGGATGGGTAAGCATTGTACAACATAAATTTAAAGAAGTAGTTGAAGCGTAATATGTCTACAGCTCAAAACTATGATGTATTTCAGGCGATAGCAGATCCGACACGTCGTGAAGTTCTTCATTTATTATTAGATAACAACCTTTCCATCGCTGAAATTACATCACACTTTGATATGAGTAGAACGGCTATTGCCAAGCATCTTCATGTATTAGAGAAAGCTAATCTCGTCAATGGAACAAAATCCGGTAGAGAGAAAATTTATAGATTACACCCCGAACCTTTAACTGAATTGAGAGATTGGCTTTCTTACTATGAAAGATTTTGGAACAATAAATTAATGAAATTAAAATTTGTTGCGGAAAACGATTGATGTAACTAGTTAATAGGGGCTGTTGATAAGTGAACAGCCCCTTATTATGCTTTGTGCAAGCAACAACCATCACCTTAACACTATAAAAATCTTGCTATCCGAGTGTTTACATCTAGATCCCACTGTATTTTGTGCAAGTATGTGTATTAAAATTACAATTACCTGCTAGAAGTGGATTTGAGTCTTTTTACTAGGAGCCTACTTTATTTGACATGTAAGTAATCCAATGATATCATTTATTTCGAATTAAAGATATTTATATTCGAGATAAGAAGGGGAAAGGAGAAGTTGACATTGGAAATAAATGAAAAATTAAAGGCTTTCACTGTCCTACTTCGTTCTGCACAATCAGTTCAAGATGCAACAAAAAAAGATATTGCTAAATATAATTTAAATCAAACAGAATTTGCTGTTCTTGAATTGTTGTACCATAAGGGTGACCAACCTATCCAAGTAATCGGTAAAAAAATATTGATTGCTAGTAGTAGTATTACATACGTGGTTGATAAGTTAGAGGAAAAGAATTATGTAACGCGACGTGCTTGTCCAACAGATCGACGGGTCACATATGCAGGAATCACAGAGAACGGGAAAGAACTAATGGATAAAATCTTTCCTGAACATGTAGAGAAAATTGAAGAGATTTTTGATAAGCTTTCAGATCAAGAAGTAAGTACTTTAATTGATTATTTAAAAAAGGTTGGACTTCATGCAAATCAGTTATAGATTGGTTTTTCCATTCGAGGTTTGAAGATGTCTACATAAACGCTTCCTTTAAATCCATTTATAATATTTAGCTGCCTTTATTCTGTAAAATACTTCTTGCGGTCAGTTACTTTTGAATATTATTCTGAGATGTTGGGAATTTCTATATTGTAAATAGTCCTTAAAGGCTCAGGAAGCTACATGGGCTTTTTAAGTAATTTACTTGGTATTAATAAGGAAGTTATTAATGATCAAAATGGAGGAAGCAAAATGTTGAAAATTGGTATTATTTTAGGTTCCACACGTGAAGGTCGCGTTAGTCCTCAAGTTGGCGAATGGGTTAAAACAGTCGCTGATAGCCGCGGTGATGCAACTTACGAAATTATTGACATTGCAGATTATAAATTACCTTTCTTAGGTGATCCAAATGGTGACGCTTCAGGTATTCCACAATGGCAGGAAAAAATTAATGGTTGTGACGGGTTTGTCTTCATCGTACAAGAGTATAACCACTCAATCACAGGTGCTCTTAAAAATGCATTAGACTTACTTCGTGCAGAATGGAATAATAAAGCGGCCGGTATCGTTTCTTACGGTTCTGTAGGTGGTGCACGTGCAGCAGAACATTTACGTGGAATTTTAGGTGAATTGTTAGTTGCAGACGTTCGAGTACACCCAGCATTATCATTATTCACTGATTTTGAAAATGGGAACGTGTTCAAACCAAAAGAAGTACAAGAACAATCAGTTAAAGATATGTTAGACCAAGTGATCTCTTGGAGTACTGCATTAAAAACAATTCGAAACAAATAAGAGTTGACCAAACCCTTTCTCATTTTGAAGAAAGGGTTTTTTATATGGTATTAATAGGCTAGATAGGATTTGAATTTCTTAAAAAATAGAGATTTATTGGATGGTACAACATAACAGTCATGATTTTTTTGGTAGAAGGGAAAAACAAAAATGATTACAGTTTACTAAAAGGAGATTGGCGAGATGAAAATTGTGGCAATTGTCGGTAGTATACGTAAAGATTCTTATAACAAAAAATTAGCGAATTTTATTCAATCGCGTTATAAAAATCATTTTGACATGGAAGTTCTTAGTTTAGAGAACCTTCCAATGTATAACCAAGATATTGAAGAAAATCCTCCTCAAGAGATTGTCGACTTTAAAGCGAAAGTAAAAGAATCTCATGCAGTTCTTTGGGTTACACCAGAATATAATGCAACAATTCCAGGTGTATTAGGAAATGCAATTGATTGGCTTTCACGTGTAGATAAAGTCATGATTGGGAAGCCTTCCTGGATTATGGGGGCGTCCATGGGTAACTTAGGGACAGTAAAAGCTCAAATGCATCTTCGCGATATTTTATTTGCAGGAGGATTATCCTCACCTGTATTAATGGGGAATGAAGTGTATGTAGGAGCATGTCACACTAAATTTGATGAACAAGGGAATCTAATCGATGAACCGACTGTATTGTTTATTGATTCCGTAGTTAACAATTTTATGATGTGGATGAGACAATACACATAATATTTAAGTGGAGGGGAAACCTTCCACTTTTTAATTGGAATAATTAAGAAAAATCATGGTAAAGTAGAATTATTAGTGGGAGGAGTGAGGGGATGGAAGAGATTATTCGGTTAGAAAATGAGATAGTAAGGTTAAGACCAATGGAATTAGAGGATGTTGATGGGATCTATGCTGTTGCATGTCATCCTGAAATTTGGATACACATGTCGATTACCATTAATACCGTTGAGGATGTACGGAAGTATGTAGAAACTTCACTTCAACTAAAAAAAACCGGTACAGAAGTGCCATTTGTTATTGTTAGTGCAAAGACTAACAAAATAATTGGTTCTACTAAATTAATGGATATATCAGAAAATCATAAGCGAGGAGAGATTGGATTTACTTGGTTAACACCGAGTGTTTGGCAAAGTCCAATTAATACTAATTGTAAATACCTATTATTAAACTATTGTTTTGAAACTCTTGGCTGGCATCGAGTTCAAATTAAAACAGATCATGAAAACAAGCGTTCACAAAAAGCGATTGAACGTATTGGTGCAACATTTGAAGGGATATTACGAAATCATATGATCAGAAAAGATGGATCTATAAGACATACAGTGATGTATAGTGTGACTTCAGATGAATGGCCAGAAGTTAAAAATCATTTAAAAAATTTATTAGCATGATGTTTTTTAATTTACTATTTCCCAAACTCCGAATAATTGATGTAAAATATAAAATATACAAAATATTCTGTAAGGGGTGGTGAGTGGTGACATGGACGAAAATATAAATACGACTAAAACTTTGATGTCTTGGTTTAAAGCCATTTTTCTTGGAATCATGATTGCTTTTTTATGCCGCGAATATATTTTTTCGCCGATTGTTGTAAAAGGTGCTTCTATGATGCCAACATATGAAAGTGAAGATGTCATCATTGTCAGTAAAATTAGTGACATAGATCGTTTTGACCAAATCGTGTTCAAGTCACCTTATGAAGATGAGTATTATATTAAGCGTGTGATCGGACTTCCTGGCGATACTATTGAAATGAAAGATGATATTTTAATAGTAAATGACAAACAATATGAAGAGCCATATGTAAATAGAGAATCAAGCCTTAATATAAAAAATCGAATTACTGAAAATTTCACTTTGGAAGAAATTACAGGTGAAAATGTAGTTCCAAATGGGTATCTTTTTGTTCTTGGAGATAATCGTTTACGAAGTCAAGATAGTCGACACTTTGGACTAATTCCATCAGATTCTGTTTTAGGAGTATCTAAAATGAGAATTTTACCTTTACAAGATGTGAAACTATTTTGGTAGATTGTTTCGGCACTTGATTTATTGGAGTGAATAAAATGCTGAAACAATCACCTGGCCTAATGCGATTTATTGGCATTGGATTAATATTAATTTTCATCTTCCAAAGCTTCTTGTATTGGAATGAAGAAAGAGTATTAGCAATTTTAAATATTCTATGCGCGGGAACATTATTTGTTATTTTTATAGTTCAATATAAGAAAAGAATGAAAGATTAATAACAGTGTTGCATTGGGGGAAGAGCAAATGATTACATTAGAAAATGTGTCTGTTTATCGAAATAAAAAGCAAATATTAAAGGATATTAATTGGCAAGTGAAAAATGGGGAACATTGGTCAATTCTAGGATTAAATGGTTCTGGGAAGACGACTCTATTAAATATTGTGAATGGATATATTTTTCCTACAAAAGGTGATGTTGAGGTTTTAGATCATGTCTTTGGTAAATCTTATATTCCTAAACTTCGTGAAGAAATTGGGTTAGTAAGTTCCTCGCTCCAAAAGCAATTAAGAGGTTTTGATAGTGTATTAAGTATTGTTTTAAGTGGGAAGTTTGGTTCAATTGGGTTATATGAAGAAGTTGAAAAAAAGGATGTAGAGTTAGCTCGCCATTATATGGAGCTATTAAATTGTAGTCATTTAGAAGACGAACAATTCGAGTATCTTTCTCAAGGTGAAAGACAACGTGTTCTAATATCTAGAGCTTTAATGGCAAATCCAAAAATTTTAATTTTAGATGAACCATGTAATGGATTAGATTTAATATCAAGAGAAGAGCTGCTTCATTTTATTGGGAAAATAGCTGAAAGAGAAGATGCTCCAACATTAATTCTTGTTACACATTATACAGAAGAGATTTTACCTTGTTTTAACCATACATTATTAATAAAAGAAGGACAGGTATTTGCAAAAGGTTTATCGCAGGAACTTCTAACAGAATCAACACTTTCTGCATTTTATGGTCGTCCTATTTCTGTACAGGAAGAACAAAATCGAGTTTGGCTTGCATTAAAATAAAATATATTAAATCAAAAGAGTTTGTTCATCATTATTCTCAATGAACAGCTCTTTTATTTTTTCTCGGTTAATGCGAATAATCTTCTAAGAAGAAAGAAAGCTAATAAGTAAAAGATAATAAATAATTTATCAATCGTCGGAGGAAAGTATGGGCGACTGGACTAGTGAAATACCGTATGAAAAAATAATTGAATGGAGGCGATATTTACATCAACATCCTGAATTGTCGTTTCAAGGTTTTAATACCTCTAATTATATTTATGATATTTTAGCCTCTTTCCCAAACTTGGAGTTATCCAGACCAACTGTTACAAGTATTGTGGCTACATTAGTGGGTAGTGCAGGGGAAGGTAAAACCATTGCGTTACGTGCTGCTATAGATGCTTTACCAATTCAAGAGAAAACAGATCTACCGTTTAAGTCGACAGTAGATGGTGTCATGCATGCATGTGGCCATGATGCTCATACCGCAATATTATTGGGAACGGTTTGTGTTCTATCAAAAATGAAAAATCAGCTAAGAGGTAGGGTGAAATTCATTTTTCAGGATGGTGAGGAACAGCAACCGGGTGGTGCTCAGGCATTAATTGAGAGTGGGGCTATAAATGAAGTCGAAGAAATTTACGCATTACATTTAATACCTAATTTAAAGGAAGGAGCAATTGGGTTAACTACCGGTTATTCGAACATTACAGCAGATGGTTTTTTCTTGAATATAAAAGGGAAAGAGTTAAATTCCTCAGATGCTAAGGTGGATCCAAACAAGGTACGTTCTAAAATTGAGGCATCATTAGGTACAAATGTGATAAAAGGCATTAGACCAGATGAAATTGAATTAATTATGATTGGAGATTACCGTTCAACTCATGATTCTAATATTATTCCGGAAAGTTCACGGTTAAACGGTTCAATTGTGATTAAGAATGAAAAGTTACGCGATCAAGTTGAAATTCGGGTTAAGAACACAATCGAACATATTACCGCACTGTATGATGCTCCGTACGAATTGAAATATGTTCGAGGGTACCCTAGTGTAAATAATAGTCTGGAATTAGTGGTAAAAGCAAAAAAAGCCACAACAAAAGTGTTGGGCGAAGGATTCATGTATGATCTTCCACGGTTAAAATTAAGCGAAGATTTTTCTACTTATACAAAAGAAATTAAGGGTTGTTTATTATGGCTCGGTGCAGGTAATGAAGAACAAGGACATGGTTATATGAATCATCATCCAAATTTTAAAATATCAGAAGCTTCTCTTATAAATGGAGTAAAAGTGCAAGTTCAAATTGTGCTTGATGGGCTAGGAATTTAAATCAAAATATTAGTTTTATGAAGAAGTGAGATTTAGACTAACAATTCGTTAGTCTTTTTTTGTTAATGAGTATCTTTGATTTTGTTATTTAAAATGTGCATTTAATTGCCCCTGTAACAAGGAATTGCGTACTACCTTTGGGTCTATCAGCTGTTCTCGTCGCTTAAGCTCTTTTCGGATTTCGTGCGTCAAAACCCCTTCTTCAAGTTGATTAGCAATTTCAATTAAAGTTTCTACATCTTGAAAGGAATATTTCCTAATACCAGTTTTCGATCGTTCTGGAAAAATTAATTTCCTTTCTTCATAATATCGGATTTGCCTTTCAGAAAGTCCTGTTAATTCACTTACTGTTCCAATTGAGATTACCTTCTTGATTTTATAAGAGCCATCACTCCAAGGCATTTATCCGCCACCCTTCTTTCTAAATTTTCAGAAAAAGTAAATTCCTTTTCTATTATTTTACATACTAACTTTTGTAAAGACAATAAAAATTTTAATCTTGTGTTAACTTTTCTAACACGAAATATGTTGAATTATGACAAGTTGCGCCTTATTCATCACCTTCAGCAAAAAAAGTTTGTCAGAACTTCTTACAAACTTGCTGTGAAATTATGCCTACATCTCTATACTTGAAGAAACTAGTAGTTCAACTAGTTTTCGAAAAGATAAATAGAAATAGGGGGTTAGGTTATGAAACTAAAGAAAAGTGCAAGTTTATTTCTATCTAGTTTATTGACGGTTGGTCTGTTGGCTGCTTGTTCTTCGAGTACTACAACAACAGAAGAAACTACTACTACTGGTGGTGAGGCAGCACAGGGTTCTAAAGTAATTAAAATTGCAACTCAAACACCTCTATCTGGTGGAAATGCGATTATTGGTGAATCTATGAAATTAGGTGCCCAAATGAAGCTTGAGGAAGAAGCAGCAAAGTTTTCGGAAATGGGCTATACACTTCAACTAGAACCTTATGATGACCAAGCAGATCCGAAAAAAGGGGTTTCCAATGCTAACTTGATTGGAGCAGATGAAGCAATTTATGGCGTAATCGGTCATTACAATTCAGGTGTAGCAATCCCTTCTACAGAAGTATATGAAAAATACAATATCGCAAGTATTTCACCTGCAAACACTGCGGTTGAAGTAACAGAGCGCGGCTTAAAAACAGTTAACCGAATCGTAGCTCGCGATGATATGCAGGGGCCTGCAGGGGCAAAATATGCAATTGAGGAATTAGGTGCAAAGAAAATCTTTATTATCCAAGACAAAACTGCTTATGGTTCAGGTTTAGCGGATGCATTCAAAACTAAAGCTGAAGAATTAGGTGCGGAAATTGTTGGATATGAAGGTATTACGGTTGGAGAAAAAGACTTCAATGGTGTTATTAACCTAGCAGCAAATAAAAAACCTGATTTAATTTACTTCGGTGGTATTTATGCGGAAGCTGGAATCATTATCAAACAAGCACGTGATAAAGGAATCGATATTCCAATTATGGGCGGAGATGGATTAGATTCTTCAGGTTTAGTAGATATTGCCGGAGAATCAGTGATTGATGTTTATATCACTTCAGTCGCTGGTGATAGTACCGCTACAGAAGAAGGACAAGCATTTGTTGATGCTTACAAAGAGAAGTTCAATAAAAATCCAGAATCATACTCAGTATATGGCTACGATTCAATGGGAGCATTTTTATATGCTTTAGAAAATGCAATTAATGAAAATAATGGCGAACTTCCTCCAAAAGAAAAAGTGGCTGAAGCAGTTCGTGCTATTAAAGATTATCAAGGTGTATTAACAACAGTTACATTTGACGAAAAAGGCGATAATGTAAACGGAAAAGTTTACTTATACAAATTTGAAGAAAAAAGCTATCCAGCTAAGCTACAAGGAGAAATTAGTTTGTAAGATTTGAAGCTTGGAGAAAGGGTGTTGAGATGAATTTCTTCTCAACACTTTTTCACTAATTACAGTAAGGGAGGGTTTTTATGCTACCAGAAATGTTTCAGACTTTGCCTCAAGTGCTTATAGATGGATTAACATTAGGGGCTGTTTATGCAGTTGTTGCCCTTGGGTATACGATGGTTTATGGAATTTTACAATTAATAAACTTTGCACATGGTGAAATTTTTATGACTGGTGCATTTATTGGTACTGCTCTTTTTATCATGTTTATGGGTTGGGGATCAGCAATTCCACAAATTCTTTTGCTTATTATCGTATTGGTAATTACAGCAAGTATAACTGGATTTATTGGAGTGGGTATGGAAAGAGTAGCGTATCGTCCACTTCGTAATGCCCCACGATTAATTCCTCTAATTACAGCAATCGGGATTTCCTTTGTTTTACAAGATGTTATTCGATTTATTGCCGAATTAACGAGTGGAAATTATATTGTGACAGGCCCTTCGTTATTTTCGGAAAATATTAACCTAAAGACTTCATCAATTTGGAGTGTTTTTAATGATGCAAGTTTCAAAACTTCTTTTTTAATAGTACTAACCGTTGCAATCTTACTAATGATTACACTAGACTTCTTTGTTAATAGAACAAAGTGGGGAACTGCCATGCGCGCAGTAGCATTAGATCGAGAAACAGCTGCATTGATGTCTATTAATGTTAATAAAGTCATCTCAATTACGTTCTTTATTGGTTCAGCTTTAGGTGGTGCAACAGGTGTTTTATTTGCATTACAATACGGGACAATTGATCCTTATATCGGTTTTATATTAGGTCTTAAAGCATTTATTGCCGCAGTATTAGGTGGGATTGGTAATATTCGAGGTGCAATGTTAGGTGGTATTATGCTAGGGGTAATGGAGATGTTTGCAGCGGCTAATCTATCTTTACTTACTGGTGGAATATTCGGTGCAGAATATAAAGACGTATTTGCATTTGCCATCTTAATTTTAGTATTAATATTCAAGCCAGAAGGTTTGCTTGGTAAACCAACTGCTGAGAAAGTGTAGGTGACTGATTATGAAAGCAAAGTTTTCATCATTTTTACAACATAAATGGTCACAAGTTATTCTTTTTAGCGTCTTCATCGCCGTAACTTCTTCTGCGTTATATTTTTCTCAAAAATCAGTTGTATCATTTTTATTATTACTTGGATCATTGCTTGTTCTACATTATATGAACTTAAAAAAGGTGACGAAATGGATTGTTGCCGCAGGGCTGTTATTCTTCCTTATCCCATTTGCTTCTAGTGGTGGGCCAGCGTATCAATCTTATATGGAAGTAGCCACAATGGTAGGGATCTACATTTCTATGGCGTTAGGTCTAAATATCGTTGTTGGTATGGCTGGACTATTAGATTTAGGATTTGTTGCCTTCTTTGCAGTCGGAGCTTATTCCTATAGTATTTTTGCAACACCTCAGGCTTCAAACTTTATGCCATTTGGACAATATCCTCTTGGTGGGGAAAGTTTTTGGGGCTTTCTAATAATTGGCGGTATTTGTGCTGCAATAGCAGGGGTATTGATTGGGGTTCCAGTACTTCGAGTTAAGGGTGACTATTTAGCGATCGTAACATTAGGATTTGGTGAAATTATCCGTATTGTTTTCAATAACTTAGATAGACCAATTAACTTTACTGGCGGCGCTATGGGTATTTCTTCGGTCACACCACCAAAACTTTTTGGTATAGAGCTAGTTTTTCCGAATCAATTCTATTTCGTTACTTTAGTGATTTTACTATTTACAATTTTTGCAGTTTTACGTCTAGAACACTCAAAATTAGGTCGTTCTTGGAAAGCAGTTCGTGAAAATGAAATTGCTGCTCAAGCGATGGGGATTCCATTAGTAAAAACAAAACTACTAGCGTTCGCGCTAGGTGCAACGTTCTCAGGGATGATGGGGGTCGTATTTGCGGCTAAACAAGCCTTTATTGATCCAACAAGTTTCACATTAATGGAATCTTTTACGATATTAGTAATGGTTGTGTTAGGTGGTATGGGTAGTGTGCCAGGTGTTATTCTTGGCGCGGCTGTAGTGACAATTTTAAATCTACAAGTTTTAACAGAATTAACGAACTGGGTAAACCAACTTAGTTTAAATGGGATTGTGACTATTCCAGATGCACTTTCTCCTGCAAAAATGCAAAAGTTTATCTTTGGTGCTATTTTAGTGTTATTTGCATTGTATCGACCTAAAGGCTTAATCCCTTCGAAAAATAAAATATTTGATGCAAGTAAATTAAAAGTTTCAAAGAAAACAGAAGGTATTGAAAATAAGGATTCGGTTGTAGTTGAAAATGAAAAAGTCCAAGTGTAGGAGGGATGGCATGGATATTTTAGAAGTAACCAATTTAACTAAAGAGTTTGGTGGACTCACTGCAAATAAAGACGTTTCCATGAATGTTAGAGAAGGTTCCATTACAGCAGTCATTGGACCAAATGGAGCTGGTAAAACAACCTTCTTTAATATGATTACAGGTGTGTATCAACCAACAGCAGGTGAAATAAAGCTGAAAGGCCAGTCAATTGTAGGATTAAAACCAGATGAGGTTGCAAAAAAAGGAATCTCAAGAACATTCCAAAATATACGTCTTTTTGGGGAAATGTCTGTCATTGAAAATGTGCTAGTAGGGATGCATAGTCACTTGAAAACTAGTTTGTTCGGAATCTTTTTAAGTTTACCGAATACAAAAAAAGAAGAGCTACAAGCTGAACAAGAAGCCTATCGACTATTAGAGTACTTTGAGCTCTCACACCTTATCAATGAAAAAGCTAACAACCTAAGCTATGGAGCACAAAGAAAACTTGAAATTGCCCGTGCTTTAGCAACACAGCCTAAATTAATATTACTCGATGAACCTGCAGCGGGAATGAATCCTAAGGAAACAAAAGAACTCACAGACATTATTAAAAGAATGGGAAAAGAGTTCGGTGTTACAATTCTTCTAATTGAACACGATATGAAGCTTGTTATGGAACTTTCTGAACAAATTTTTGTACTAGACCATGGTGAAAAGATTGCAGAAGGAAATCCGGAGGCAATTCGAACAAACCCAAAAGTGATCGAAGCCTATTTAGGTTCAGCAGCTGTACAATAGGGCGAAGGAGTGAGAAATGATGCCTATGTTAGAAGTGAAAAATATTGAAACATACTATGGGGCGGTTCAAGCTTTAAAAGGGATTAGCTTCGATGTAAATGAAGGTGAAATTGTTACCTTAATTGGGAGTAATGGAGCAGGGAAGTCCACAACATTAAAGTCAATTAGTGGACTAGCGAAAGTGAAAACCGGTTCAATTCATTATAAAGAAAAAGAAATCTCAAATCGACCACCTCATGAAACGACGCTGTTAGGAATTGCACATGTTCCTGAAGGTAGAAGAATTTTCGGGAATTTAACAGTAAAAGAAAATCTTTTAATGGGTGCTTTCTCGGTGAAAGGTAAACATGTCATTGAAGAAAGAATGGAATTTGTTTTTGGACATTTCCCTAGATTAAAGGAACGGTTAAGTCAAAAAGGTGGAACGATGAGTGGTGGGGAACAGCAAATGCTTGCTATTGGCCGTGCTTTAATGATGAACCCGGATGTGTTAATGCTAGACGAGCCTTCAATGGGATTAGCGCCAATAATTGTGGAGCAAATTTTCGAAATTATTTTACAATTAAACAAAATGGGTATTACAATCCTTTTAGTTGAACAAAATGCGTACCAGGCACTAAGTATTGCACATCGTGGCTATGTCATACAAAACGGTTCCATTGTTTTAAGTGGCAAGGGAACTGAATTAATAGAGAATGATGAAATAAAAGAAGCTTATTTAGCATAACTTTATGAGCAGTTTAATGCGTCAGTGACGAATTAAACTGTTTTTTTTATGGGGAAATATTTTTATGACAATCATAAAGCGTGTTACAATTTCTACAAAAGGAGGAATGTTCATGCTAGCTACTATAGTAAGCGCTGAAAAAGGCTATTTAGCTCAATTTGACCGTCTATTTAATCATCCTATTGAAAAAGTTTGGGCTGTCCTTACAGAAAATGATAAGTTGAAAATATGGATGAGTCACCTAGAAATTGTGGATTTAAAGAAAGATGGACTAATAAAATTTCATCATAATGATGGCTCGGATCGGTACGAAGAAATGAAGATTACTGATTTTGTTGATTCTGCTGTTTTAGAGTTTGAATGGGGTGCAGATATTGTTAGATTTGAGCTACAAACTTTGGGAGATGGATGTCTATTTATATTAAAAGAATTTATTTCGGAATTAACAGATCACACACCTAAAGATCTAGCGGGTTGGCATGTATGTTTAAACATATTCGAAGCAGTGTTGGAGAATAAAATGTTGGAACATCCTGAAAATGAATGGGAAAAATGGTTTGAAGAATACAAAGAATTAATGAATGAAATTTAATATAAAAACGAAGGTGTCTTTTTAGTACATCCTTCGTTTATTTTTAGTATTATTTCTTAGGCAATATGTTCAAATCGAACTGTCCAAAGTTTTAAACAAAATTGAAGTAAAAAAATATCATCAGGTTCATTCAAAGAACGATTAGTCAATGACTCAATTTTACGCAAACGATACAATAATGATTGTCGATGTAATGAAAGAGTCCGTGCTGTCTGACTCACATTTCCCTGGTGGTGTAAATAGGTTGCGAGGGTTTGTAATAAATCTAAACCATTATTTTTGTCATATGCAGCAACGGCACCAATTGTTGAGTGCATTAGTTCTGTAGAAAATTGATTATTTGAAAGTGAAATTAGTAATTGATAAATTCCAGTACTGGCAAATGTACTCCTTACTCCAGGTCCTCGATGACTCCTACCTATTTCTAAAGCTGTTCTGGCATTTTTATAGCTCAAGTGAAATGTAAATCTACCTGCATGATTTTCCCCAATTCCCCAAGAACAAGTTGGGATCCTTTTCTTTTCACCTAATATGTCAATTGCATCTAAAAATTCATTTACTTCTTCTCCTACATAATCACCTGTACATTCTAGATAGATTACGACTAACTCACGGTGAAAAGTATAAATTACTTGTTTCTTTATATTTTGAGCTGTAGATTCAACTAATTCTGAAAAAGTTCTTCTGAAATCCTTTTCGAAGTCTTGTTTTATTTCCTTTTTATGTTGATAGAACTCTTCTAATTTTTCGGGTTGCCCAACTATACATACGTAGGGTAATTGAATAGAGTAGCCTAACTTTTTGCCGGTCTTAATAAACTCTTCTTTGTCGCCCCAATTGCCTTTTAACAAACATTTAATAAATTCTTCTGTTTCTTTCTTCTTATTGTTTATAATAGCAATATCTTTCTGTATCCATAGAGTTAATATCCCAACAACTTGGTTAATGACTGACTTTGGAATAGGGGAAGAGTTAAATCTTTTTGTATTCAGTATTAGATAGCAAGGTTCATGAGAAACGATCATGACGGGTATAATCTGAGAAAAATGCCCATTTTGATGTCGAATGATTGTATGATTCTCGATTTCATTTAAATTTGGGATTGTATTTTGATTAGAATTATTATTAATGAACTTTATTATGTCACTATTATACTGCAGTTCGGTATCCATTTGAAATTCCTTAGATAAATAGGCAAGGACGTCTTCTAAAGGACGATTATCTAAATAAAGCCTTAACAGTTCTCGTTGTAAACTATCTGCTTTAACCATTGTTGACTTTTCCCATTTATTTAGTTGTTCTAGAATGTATTTGATGACATCTGAAAAACGAACTTCCCAAGGTAGTTCAATTAATGGGAAATTTTGTTTTTCACAAAAATCTAGTATTTCTTGTGGGATACAATCAACGTGTCTGCCTATTGCAATGCCCAGTGCTGCTGCACCAGAAAGGTAAATATCTTTTACGTAGGATAAAAATAAATCTGTGTTATTTCCACAACCAATAGCTGTAGTTAGGACGAGTTCATTTTTTCTTACGAAATCTTCCACGGGTATTTCCATAACAGTAACGGAATCTACAAGTTGAGATGAAATGATATTTCCACCAGAGCGAAGTTTAGCAGTTGCAAAAAATGGAATAGATAAGACATCTTTCACAGTATATTGCAATGAAATCTCCTCCTATCTGAAGAACATAAATGGCTATAAATACTGTTTAATTGAATTTTCATGTACAGGTATATCTACGTTATTCCCACTAACAATAATTACAATTTTTGAATCTTTCTTAACTGGTATTAAATTGTCGAGAATTGCACCAACCCCAATCGCAGCAGCACCCTCAACAACAATTCGATGTTCTTTATATAAATAAGCCATACCTTTTTTTATTGTTTCTTCTGGAATTAAATACGATTGATCTACAAATTGTTTCACCATGTTAAATGTGTATTGATTATTTTCCCCAATGCCTCCTAGAAGACTATCAGCAATTGATGGTTCTTCTACTACTGATACTGGTTTACCTGCCTTTAAACTTGCATTCATAGCTGCCCCTTTTTCCATTGAAACTCCAATGACACTAATTTCTGGATTAGTATTTTTCATCACTAACCCAATTCCTGAAAGTAGTCCACCTCCAGATAATCCACCAATGACACAATTGATCGAAGGAAGATCCTCAAGAATCTCAAGTGCAATCGTTCCTTGGCCGGCAATGACATGTGGATGGTCAAATGGAGGTATAACAGTAAGACCTTGTTCTTTTTCTAATTGATAACAACGTTGTTCAGCATCGTCTTGCCCATTGCCAAATATTTCGAGTTCAGCATCTAAAGATTTTATAGCATCTATCTTGGCTTTTGGAACATGTTCCGAAACACAGATACGGGATCTAATGCCTAATTTTTTTGCAGCTAAAGCTACAGCAAAACCATGATTTCCAGTTGAAAAAGTAGTGACACCAATTGATTTTTCTTCGTCGGTTAATTGATAAATTGCGTTGACAGCACCTCTAAATTTAAAAGCGCCACTTTCATGAAGATGTTCATACTTTAAATATATTTCTGCACCAAATTGCTTTGAAATTGCTTTTGAATAGATTAGAGGGGTCTTTTTAACTACAGAGGAAATTAGACGTTTTGCTTCCCAAACATTTTGAACTGTAATGTTAGAATTTTTTGAAGTAGGTATCGAAATGGTCATCTATGAAACTCCCTTCGAATTAATATGTAACATATTCTAACACATAATAATTTATAATTTTACAAAAAATGAAATAAAAGATAAAAATAATTTTAAAAATAAACATATATCAAAATTGTCTAATAATTTCATACAAGTTGACAGATTGTTTTTGGTGTTCAAGAAACTCTATAATTCTATCTAATAAATCATTAAGTTTTATAGTGATTTGTCATAACAAAGGAGGCTTGTGAAATGGCAGTTTTTGAAGTTTCTGAATATAAGGAAAGATTGAAAAAGACAAAAAAGAAGATGGCAGAAAAGGGGATTAATGTTCTACTCGTAACCGATCCAGCTAATATGAATTATTTGGCAGGTTATGATGGTTGGTCATTTTATGTTCATCAATTACTAATTGTCTTATTAGATGAAGAAGAACCATTTTGGATTGGTCGTAATCAAGATGCAAACGGTGCGAGAGTTACAACTTGGTTAGGAGAAAACCATATTATTGGTTACCCAGATCATTATGTTCAATCGACAGAAAGACATCCAATGGACTTTGTTTGCGATATTTTAAAAGAAATTGGTCAATCGAATGGAACTGTCGGTGTCGAAATGGATACTTATTATTTTACCGCAAAATGCTTCACACAATTACAAATTGGACTTCCTCAAGCCTCATTTGTTGATGCCACATCATTAGTAAACTATGTAAGACTTATTAAATCAGATCAAGAAATTGAATATATAAGAAGAGCTGCCAGAATCGTTGAAAGTGCAATGAAAACAGGGATTGATGCTATTGAAGAGGGCGTAAGAGAATGTGATGTTGTTGCTAAAATCATGCATGCACAAATTAGTGGGACAGTAGAGTTCGGTGGTGATTACCCTGCTATTATGCCGCTATTACCTTCGGGTGAAAGAACATCAACTCCTCATTTGACATGGACTGATGAAAAATATCAATCTGGTATTCCTGTCATTTTAGAATTAGCAGGTTGTTACAACCGATATCATTCACCGTTATCAAGAACTCTATTTATTGGCGAACCAGATCCGAAAGTAAAATACTTAGCGGATGTAGTTGTAGAAGGATTAAATGCAACACTTGATGCAATCAAGCCTGGTATAACTTGTGAAGAGGTTGAGGCCGTATGGAGAAAAACAATTGCGAAGAGTGGATTTGAAAAAGAATCTCGTATTGGTTATTCAATGGGCTTAAACTACCCACCAGATTGGGGCGAGCACACTGCGAGTTTAAGACCTGGGGATAAAACGGTTTTACAACCAAATATGACATTCCATTGTATTCCCGGAATTTGGCTTGACAATTATGGGGTTGAACTAAGTGAGTCTTTCCGTGTAACGGAAAACGGTATTGAAGTATTCGCAAACTTCCCTCGCCAGTTATTTGTGAAAAACTCAACGAAAGTGTATTAAAGGGTGGGTTTCAATGAACATATTTCATGAAGAAGAAATTCGAAACTTTGTCAAAGTAAATTCAAAAGCGATTGAGATTGTTGAAGATGGATTTTCAGCACTTGCAAAAGGAAATGTTACTTTACCGCCAATCATGAGAGTCGATTTACCAGAACATCACGGTGAAGTGGATGTTAAAACTGCCTATATAAAAGGGCTCGATTCATTTGCCATTAAAATTTCTTCAGGATTTTTTAATAATCCTTCACTTGGTTTACCTAGTTTGAGTGGAATGATGATTTTGTTTCAGACAAGGACTGGATTAACTGAATCAATTTTACTCGATAACGGTTATCTAACTGATGTGCGAACTGCAGCAGCTGGTGCGGTCGCAGCTAAATATTTAGCAAAAAGCCAAGTGAAATGTGTTGGTGTTATTGGTACTGGGGTACAAGCGCGTTATCAAATTGAAGCACTTTCCTATGTGCGAGATTTTAGAACTATTTATGTTTATGGCCGAAATGAAGAATCTGTACAAAGTTATGCAAAAGATATGGAATTGAAGTTGGGAAAAAAAGTAATCGTAGCCAAAAGTGTAGAAGAGGTAGTGAAGCAAAGTGAGGTTGTAATCACGACAACACCATCTACAGAACCACTTATTAAGGCTGAGTGGTTACATCCAGGAATTCATATTACAGCAATGGGTTCGGATGCAGAACATAAACAAGAATTAGATTCATCTATTTTTAAGCAAGCAGATATTGTTGTTTGTGATGTGAAGGCGCAATGCTTCCGTTTAGGCGAACTTCATCATGCATTTGAACAAAATATTTTAAGTGTTGAAGATTCAACAATTTTAGAAATTGGTGAGCTTACAGCGGGACTGAAAAAAGGTCGTCAAAATGATCAACAAATTACAGTATGCGATTTAACTGGAACTGGTGTACAAGATACAGTGATTGCGAGATTCGCAAATAGTCAATTAGTTGAATATAAAAAATTACAAGTTTAATGGAGGGGTAAAGATGACGAAAGAAAATGTAAATATTGGGACAAAAGCAGTTTGGGCTGGGGAAAAGGAAGTATTAGTACACGGTGCAACACAAGTACCGGTTGTTGTAAGTGTTGCTTATAACTATGACGATATGGATGAATGGTATGAAGTAGCTACAGGTAAAAAGAAGGGTCATATTTACGGAAGAAATACAAATCCAACAGTTCAAGCGTTTGAAGATAAAGTGAAAATATTAGAAGGTGCAGAGGCTGCAACAAGTTTCTCAACAGGTATGGCGGCAATTAGTAACACACTTTATACATTCCTAAGACCTGGTGACCGAATCGTTTCAATCAAAGATACTTACGGTGGTACAAACAAGATTTTCACTGAATTTTTACCACAACTAAACATTGAAGTAGCTTTATGTGAAACAGGAAATCACGAGGCGATTGAAAAAGAACTTGAAAAAGGTTGCAAAATTCTATATTTGGAAACACCAACAAACCCTACAGTTAAAATTACTGATATTGAAAGAATGGCGAGAAAAGGTAAAGAAGCAGGAGCAATCGTCGTAGTTGATAATACATTTGCTACACCAATCAATCAAAATCCACTTGAACTTGGAGCCGATCTTGTATTACATAGTGCTACAAAATTTTTAGGTGGTCATGCAGATGCTCTTGGTGGTGTCGTTTGTGGAGCAAAAGAGTTGATTGAACCAATTTACCATTACCGTGAAATTAATGGTGCAACGTTGGACCCGTGGGCTGCATATCAACTATTACGAGGGATGAAAACATTAAAATTACGTGTTGAGCAACAACAAAAAAATGCATTGGCTATTGCACAATTCTTAGAACAAGAAGAGTTAGTGGAAGCAGTTTATTATCCAGGATTAGAGACACATAACAATCATGATATCGCTAAGAAACAAATGAAAGGCTTTGGTGGTATGCTAAGCTTTGCAGTTAAAGGCGGTATGGATGCTGTAAGAATTTTATTACCAAATCTTCAATATGCAAATCGTGCTGCCAATTTAGGTGCAGTAGAAACGACTTATGGTCCTGCAAGAACAACAAGCCATGTTGAATGTACACCAGAAGAACGAGCAGCAGTGGGTATACCAGAAGGGTTAGTTCGTATTTCGGCAGGTATTGAAGATACAGCAGACTTAATTCAAGATCTTGAACAAGCATTTGCAATTTTAAAAGAGCAAACTGTGCTAGTCGGAAAATAACACGGGAAAGGGCAACACTCCCTTTTTAGCAGATATGGATGCTCTACCTATCATAGAAGATACATCTTATTCATTTTCCTCTGAAAATATTGGCGTCATGTATGCATGACGCTTATATTTCAATTTAACTGCAGTAGCAACAATATTAAGCAAATTTTGGAATACAACTAATATTCTAGTGATCTCCTCACAATATTTTACGATTTTACAAATTTTTGCATTAAGAAGTGGTATTACCGCAAAAAGTAACAATAAAATATCCTCATTTAAGGAAGTGGAAATAGAAGTATGGTACATCGCATAGCACTATTGGGTTTTGGTGTTGTTGGTCAAGGATTTGCAGAAATTGTACAACAGAAATATGACTTTCTTAAGGAACAGTATGGATTAGATATTTCTATTGTAGCAGTAAGCGATATGATGAAGGGATCTGTCTATCATCCAGAGGGACTTTCAATTGAAGAATTATTAAGATGCGTTAAAGAAAATGGGAATTTTGACAATTATCCACAACAAATCGGTTTAGTCCGTGGGCTAAACAGTTTTGAAACTATAAAACAATCGAATGCAGATACGATTGTAGAGGTTACTTTTACAGACATAAAAACCGGTCAACCTGCAATTGATCATTGTAAATGTGCTTTTGAACATGGGAAAAATGTCATCATGAGTAATAAAGGTCCTGTCGCATTGGCTTATGGTGAATTAAAGGCTTTAGCTGAAAAACAACATGTCCAATGGGGTTATGAAGGTTCTGTAATGAGTGGAACACCTGCTTTAAGAATGCCTGAAACATCTCTAGCAGGTAACAATATAACGGAAATTCAAGGTATTTTAAATGGAACAACGAATTATATGCTCACTCGAATGGAAGAAGGATTATCCTACGAAGAAGCTTTAAAAGAAGCGCAAAAATTAGGATATGCAGAAGCAAATCCAACAAGTGACGTTGAAGGATTTGATGCACTATACAAAATTGTCATCTTATCAAATGTCATACTTAAACATCCGCTGACAATTACAGACGTAGAACGAGTAGGTATTTCTCATTTAACAAGTGAGGATATTGAAATGGCAAAAGCTGAGGAGAAAAAGTGGAAGCTGATTGCGAAACTTAAAAAAGAGGGAGATCGCGTGATTGCTTCTGTAAAACCAGAGATGGTTTCCTTGTATCATCCATTAGCTAATATTACTGGAGCGACAAATGCGATTACGTATTTATGCGATTTAGCTGGTCCCATTACGCTAATCGGCGCAGGTGCTGGAAAAGTAGAAACTGGTTTCTCTATTTTAATTGATTTAATTAATATCGATCTTCGAAAATCACTAGCTTCAGTTGAAGTATCCCAATCCTATTAGTGATGAGAACATAATAAGTTATTTTAGTTCGGTTACTGTGGTGTAGGTTAAACAATCTGGAATTTGTAGAGAGAGAAAAAACTTTTTCCATATAAGAGTTGATGAACCTATAGTTATATGTTTCTAGTTTAACTAAAATTTTCTGTGAATTCAGAAAAATGTGATAGGTATATTTTTTATAGTTTTTGATAATTGTAAAACAGAATTTTTAGCTATCAAATATTGAAATTGAAAACATATAATAGGGGGTTATTTAATGAAAAAAGGCTTGTTTACTATATTGATAGGTTTGATGTTACTTGTTCTAGCAGCTTGTGGTGGATCTGAAGGAACTACTGAAACATCTGCTGATCCTGCGAAAAGTAAATTGGAACAGTTACAACAATCGGGTACTGTGAAAATTGGATTCGCCAATGAAAAACCTTATGCCTATGAAGAAAACGGTGAACTAAAAGGTGCGAATGTAGACATCGCAAAAGCTGTGTTTAAAGAATTAGGAATTGAGAATGTTGAGGCACAATTAGCTGACTTCAGTCAACTTATTCCAGGTGTACAAGCAGGTCAGTTTGATGTAATTACAGCAGGGATGGCAATTAAGCCAGATCGTTGTGAACGTGTATTATTTAGTGAGCCTGAAATGCAATATGGAGAAGGATTAATAACAGCTGCTAATAATCCTAACAATATTCAAAGTTATAAAGATATTGCTTCAAACCCAGATTTAAAAGTAATCGTAATGGAAGGTACAACTGAGATTGGCTTTTTACAAGAAGAAGGGGTAAGTCCAGATCAAATTATGACAGCTCCAGATATTCCAGCAACTTTCTCTGCAATTCAAGCTGGACGTGCAGATGCTACAACTGGTACTGAAATGACAGTAAAGATGGCCTTAGAGTCTGCAGCTACAGATGCTTTGGAGTTTGTTGAAACTTTTGAACAACCAGATGTAGAAGGGGTTCCAAGTTACGGTGCAGCAGCATTTAATTTAAAAGATGAAGAATTACGTAATGCGTACAATGAAAAGTTACAAGAATTAAAAGAGAATGGAACAATTGCTCAACTACTAGAAAAAAACGGATTTAGTGAGATTAGTAATATGGTAGAGGTAGGCAAAATTACAACAGAACAAAT